>JASFVM010000017.1:0-17896 GCA_050049835.1 Gammaproteobacteria bacterium | reverse complement strand
GGGAAAAATCCGCAAGGCGGCGACCGTGTGCCAGCGAATGAGGAAATAGACAATTGTTCAAGCTGGCTTGATACTGAAATAAGTCTGCTGCACCCGCATTTGATTATCCCGGTCGGCAGACTCGCAATCGAGCAGTTCATTGATGCCGGCAAGCTGGTTGATATTATCGGGTATGAATACGAATTGGAGAAAAACGGTAGCCTGATTGACGTCATTCCGTTACCGCACCCCTCCGGTGCTTCAACCTGGCATCGGACACAACCGGGTATTGGCCTGTTGCATCAATCGCTGGCATTGATCAGCAACCATCCGGCGTGGAAAGCACTTCTGTGAATAAATAAAAAAGCGCTGGATAACAGCGCTTTTTTGCTTACATAAATGAATAGTGCTGCTTTATGTTGTTACTAACTTAAGCAGCAGTATTATTATCATATCTGCAGGAACTTGTGAGGAACCTCTTTTCTCCAGTTGATCATGTGGGACATTGCCGGGCTCAGGTAGATTGTGCCATCGTCGGTGAAAATGAGGACAGCCTTTACCCCGAGACTGCTGGTTACGCTTTTCCAGTTATCCAGCCCGGCAACCATCAGGGTTGAAGCTGCTACATCGGCAACAGCGGCACTTTCATGAATAACAGTAACTGACGCGATGCCTTTCACGGGCATGCCTGTGACAGGATTGACGACATGTCGGTAAACCGTACCTTTGTCTGAAGATGATGCTGAAAATGCTTTTGCAGTAACCACAGCATTATCATCCGACAGTTCAATTGTACCCAGAATATGTTTGCCCGACGCATCGTACAGACCGACCCACCATGGATGTTTGCCTTTCCTGCCGATGACCCTGACGCTCAGACCAATATCGATCATGGCATTTTCAATGTTCATCGCCCTGATATGATCTATTGCCCTGTCCATGGCGTAACCGCGTATGATGTCACCAAACTCAAGTTTTACGCTTCTGTTGTTGCTGCTGATGATGTTGCCGTTGACAGTGATATCCGACATCTTCGGATTCTGCTCAAGAACACTCATGTCTTTCATTTTTACAAGTGCCATTACCTCGTCAGGGTAAGGTGACTCGGGACAGGGCTCAGCTGTGCAATGGTATTGCCACAGAGCCGTCAGCTCTCCAGCTGCGGGATTGAACAGTCCCTCGGTCTTGTTCGAGAGCATTTTTGCTATCCTGATAAGCTCTACAAGTTCACTGCTGGCTTTGAAGGCATCGCCGTTGGCAAGCGCTTCATTCAGCTGACGCAGCTCGCATTCTTCCTCAATCGTATAGCCGATGTCATCGAATGCATAGAGTTCTGCTTCAGCCTCAACAATGGCAGCAAGTGCCTTGTCTTCAGAGGTATTGGCAATGGATACTTCTGCCCTGGTGCCCAGAATCGACATTTCTTCGCTGTATATTTCATCCTGTGGTGAGCATCCAGTAACGGCTGCAAGCAGCATGGCCACAGCACAAAATTCAGTTAACTTTATGTTGATCATTCTTTCCGGTTCCTCTTCAGGAATATATTTTGGATATGCTTGTCTAGAAAAGGCTCGAGTTAATCCACATGTGGACAGCTATGCTTGCGGCGTAGCCAATGGCAATGACCGGCGTCCAGCGCAGATGGCTGAAAAACGTGTATTTGCCTTTTGCCTGCCCCATCAGCGCTACCCCGGCAGCTGAGCCAATAGAAAGCAGGCTACCGCCGACACCGGCGGTGAGTGTTACCAGAAGCCATTGTCCCAGAGGCATATCAGGATTCATGGTCAATACGGCGAACATGACCGGGATGTTATCTACGATAGCTGATAGCACGCCAACACCAATGTTGGCATTGGTTGCTCCCCAGTCTGTATACATGATTTCAGAAGCATAGGACAGGTAACCAATATAGCCGAGTCCACCAACACACATCACAACGCCATAGAAAAACAGCAAGGTGTCCCATTCGGCACGTGCGATTCTGTTGAATACATCGAAGGGCACAATGTCACCGAGCTGGCCGGCATGCTCATTTTCGTATGCCAGTCTGGTGGCCAGCCGTTTCGCTTTCATTTTCAGGAAATAACCAAACACCTGTAAATAGGCCAGACCGGTGAGCATGCCCATAACGGGTGGCAGGCCAATAAAATTGTGAAATGAAACAGCTGTGATAATGGTCAGAAGAAACAGACCTATGATGGTTTTTGCGCCCGGCCGCATATTGACCATTTCATCGCTTACATTCGGCTTCTCATCAGGGATGGCGAACTGCATGATAATGGCGGGCAGGGCAAAATTGACTACTGACGGAACGAACAGAACAAAGAATGTCGCAAAATCAACCAGACCTTTCTGCCATACCATCAGGGTTGTAATGTCACCGAATGGGCTGAAGGCGCCACCTGCATTTGCAGCTACCACAATATTGATGCAGGCAATCGAGACAAAGCGTGTATTGTCACCACCAACAGCCATGACGACGGCACACATCAGTAATGCGGTTGTCAGGTTGTCAGCAATCGGGGAAATGAAAAACGCGAGAATACCGGTCAACCAGAAAAGGCTGCGCAGGCTGAACTTTTTGCGCACCAGCCAGGAGCGCAGCGCATCGAATACCCGGCGCTCTTCCATGGCGTTTATATAGGTCATTGCAACCAGCAGGAACAGCATCAGCTCGGCATATTCAAGCAGATTATGTCGTGCAGCCTGTTCTGCCTCATGCCCCATGCCGTGCTGGGTTGAAACATAGGCCACCATCGCCCAGATGATGCCGGCTGCCAGTATGACGGGCTTCGACTTGCGCAGTTGGGTAAATTCTTCAGCTGTCACGAACAGGTAGGCGATGACAAAAACAATCAGCGAAATATAGCCAACACTGTGTGTGGTCAAATCGAGTGTATGTGCTGAAACAGACGCGCTCGCATTGGCGATATCAGCAAATAACAGGCCCGGCACGACTAGTCCCAGTCTTTTGCTGAATGCAGGATTGATAACTCTGGATACTCTCATCAGATTTCTCTTCTAGTAAATGATATTCAGCATGATCAATGACACGATCAGGAACAGAATGGTCATGACACCGCCTGCTTTCATGAAATCCGGGACCTTGTATCCACCCGGCCCCATCAGCAATGCATTAACCTGGTGCGTCGGGATCAGGAATGAATTTGAGGTGGCGATTGCAACAGTCAGGGCAAATACAGCCGGATTGGCGCCTGCCTGCAAGGCCAGGTTTACAGCCAGTGGAACCAGCAGTACCGTGGCGCCTACATTTGACATTACCAGGGTGAAAAAGGTCGCCAGCACTGCCAGTGCCGCCTGGATAACCCACACAGGTACATCGCCAAGCAATGATAATGTTTGCTCGGCGATCCAGGCGGCCGTGCCGGTATTTTCCACAGCCATGCCCAGCGGAATCAGGCTGGCAAGAAGAAACACGGTTTTCCAGCTGACAGCCTTGTAAGCCTCCTCCATTGAAAGCACGCCGGCGAGGATCATGCCCAGGGCGCCTGTGAGTAGTGATACAGAGAGGCGCAGGTCGGAAAACAGTACCAGACAGAGAGCAATCAAAAAGAATACCAGCGCATGTTTAACCTTGTGCGGACGTGTATCTTCACGCGGGTATTCACTGGTAACGATGACAAAATTCTTGTCATTTTCGAGGCGGTACAGGTTTTCCCATGACACGTGGCAGACCAGGGTATCACCCGCCTCAAAAGGCATATCACGAATGCCTTCACCCTGATGCAGGGTCTCGCCACGACGATGCAGTGCGAGCATGGAAAGGCCGTATTGTTTACGCATCCAGATATCGCGAGCCGATTTGCCAATGAGTTCCGAGCCCGGTGGTATAACGATTTCAGCAATACCGGCCTTGTTGACTGCAAGTATTTCGCCGAACACGGTAAGTCGGTCGTGCTTCCTCAGGCCATTCTTCTCAACCAGCTTGTTAACCTCGTCCTCCGAGGCCATCAGGGCCATGACCGCGTTTTTGGGTATCTCGAGGTCACGGGCAATACCGCCGGGAGCAAGCCTCAGTACGTCAGCGGTGTGTACACCGACAAGACGGACGTCAAAATCGGCTTCAAAATCATCGACTGTAACACCGACCAGCGGGCTCTCGGCCGGTACAAAGATCTCCTGAATGGCATAGCTGACACCGTAGACACGCTTCAGGTAGTCGGTTGTATTTCCACCCTTGGCGCCTTTGGTGACCACGGTTGGCAACACATAACGACCCGCCAGAATGAAATAGATGATGCCGGTAGCAACCAGCGCCAGGCCAATCGGCGTAACATCAAAAAGGTCAAAGATATGCATCTGCTGATCAGGTGACAGGGTGCGGTTTGAGTTGATAATAAGGTCATTGAGCAGAATCAGCGGGCTGGATCCCACCATCGTGACAGTACCACCGAGAATGGCACAGAAACCCATGGGCATCAGCAGGCGTGACAGGGGCAGGCCGGAACGTGCAGAGATACGGCTGACCACAGGCAGGAACAGGGCGGCCGCACCAACATTCTGCATAAAACTTGAAATGATGCCTACTGTACTGGATATCAGGGGAATGATGCGCGTTTCTGTGGTGCCACCGTATTTGAGGATAATACTGGCGACCTTGTTCATGATACCTGTTCTGTCCAGCCCGGCACCGATAATCATAACGGCAATGATCGAGATAACCGCGTTACTGGCGAAGCCGTCAAACAGGTGCTGTGAAGGCACGAAGGGCTGATCAATGCCAAATAACGGGCCGATCATCGACATCAGGCCAAGCAATACCATGATGCTGACTGCCGCGATATCGACATCAACAATTTCGAATACAAACAGATAAATTGTTAACAGCAAAATACCTGTTACCCACGCGATTTCCTGCGTTGGAACGATACGTGCAAGCAGTACGCCAATGGTGATGAAGATCAATGCACCTGCTATGCGTTTGATAAGTTGGCTCAATGTTATCTCCTGAGAATGTGAATGTTGTTAAGAATACAGTCTTTGCATACTGTAATTCCGATACTGCAAATCCGGAGTCCCGATCGGCGACGAATAATAAATCAAAACAATATTTTCGTCCTGCTGACTGAAATCAGGCTGCTTCCTGGGGGAGGGTCGCAGCGACAGGCTTATAAACCCGGTGCCGGGGAGCCGCGAACGGTGTTGGCATTCAGCCGTCTATGGCCGGATAAATTATTGCTGGATTTGAGCAGGCTGTCTGGTGCGCATGGTTTCGCGCTGGAAGCCGATGGTTGCAGGTTGTCGTCATGCAGCGTGTCATCTGTTCTGTTGTGTTCCGTGATTGCCGTTTCGACTGCAGCCGAGGCCGAGAACAAAGTGTCTTCGGCTGTTGCATCGGGCGAGCCTGAATACATGACGAGAGTGCAAAGCAGCGCAAGCAATACCGGTTTGATCGAGCTGTAACTCTTGTGCTGCATAAAGGTATGGGTCTGGACGTTTGTTGGCGCGAAAACATAAGATTGTACTTAAATACTTATCAGCCTGTCAAGATTTATATAAAGTATTTCAATACGTTAGGAGAGGTCAGGCGTGTTCAGGGAAGCGAGGTTTGGGGGCAGTCCACTCCGGTGCCGCCAAGGCCGCAATAGCCATTCGGGTTCTTGGCAAGATACTGCTGGTGGTAGTCCTCGGCGTAATAAAACGGCCCGGCCGGGTGGATCTCCGTGGTAATAGCGCCGTAGCCTGTCTTGCCCAGCTCACCCTGGTACAGTGCCCGGGACACTTCGGCCTGTTGCTGCTGTTCAGCATTGAAGGTATAGATGCCTGAACGGTACTGCGTGCCGACATCATTTCCCTGGCGCATGCCCTGGGTGGGGTCATGTGATTCCCAGAAAACCTTCAGCAGTTGTTCGAAGCTGATAATCGCAGGATCGTAGACAACCAGGACAACCTCATTATGGCCGGTGTTGCCACTGCAGACTTCCTGGTAGTTCGGATTGGGGGTATAGCCGGCAGCATAACCCACGGCGGTGCTGTAGACCCCCTTGAGTTGCCAGAATGTTCGCTCGGCACCCCAGAAGCAGCCGAGGCCGAAGATGATCTGCTGCATATTTTCCGGAAACGGCGGCGTCGTCGGGTTGCCGTTGACAAAATGTGTGGACGTAACCGGCATTTTTTCCTGTCTGCCCGGCAGTGCTTGCTCTGCTGTGGGCATGACGGTTTTTTTCTGCATAAACAATGACATAAGAGAATGTTATTTGTGCTCAGTATGAGCAGTACCATAATATGCCAGTTGCTGCTGTATATTTCCACATAATAAAGCAAGATAACCAGCGGAAATCAGCGACGGTAGAGGGCGGGTAAATTACTGTGCAGCGATGGCCCGATCTGAACGGTCGCTTCTCACCAGGTCAAGCAATGATATATCTTCCAGCGTATTATCAACGGACTCATTGATCCTCTCCAGTAGCGAGTCAATGGCCTGATCAGAAGCCAGGTTATCCGGATTCAAATGAGCACTTTCCTGGGCGCAGCGAACAGCATCCCATATTTCCTTGATTTTGATATGCTCCAGCGATCTGCCGGGCAGGTACACCAGGTCCTTGTCACAGCTCTCAGTGAGCAGACCCCTCTTTTCCAGCGAGTTAATAACCAGCGACAGTGCTTCTGTTGCGATATCAAGATTTTTGCCCAGCTTCTGTTTGGTGAATTTTTCGCTGTCATAATGAAAACTCTGCGCGATTCTGAGCATCACAAGTAGTGCAATTTTTTCGCGAAGCCTGGAACTGAGCCTGATGACCTGCTGCCTGGAGGAGGTGCGCTCAGGATGCTGGTGATAGAAGCCAACGGTGGCACCAACCAGCAGTATGAGCCAGCTCAGATAGAGCCAGATCATGAAAACCACCAGCATGGCAAAGCCTGAATAAATGGCAGAATAATTGGTCGAACCGGCAATGAAAGATTTAAACACCCAGCCGGTCAGCTTCCATAGCAATGCCGCCACGACAGCACCGGTAAAGGCTGACTTTATCCTGACTTTTTCATTGGGTACTACCAGATAGATGAATGTGATTGCGCCGGCGAGCAGCAGAAACGAAGTGATGTTGCTGATCAACCAGATCAGGGTGCCTAAACCTTCCATTGAAGTCAGGGCATCGGCGACTGTCGAGGTGCTGATCGAGGCGGTCAGGCCAATGGCAGCGAAGATCAGTACCGGACCGATCATGATGATGCTGATGTATTCAGTGACGCGCTGCAGGATACTGCGGTATTTTCTTATGTGCCATGTGTGATTCACGGCCTGCTCGATCTTTGTCAGCAGGGATATAACGGTGTAGAAAAGAAATACCAGGCTGAGAGAACCCAGAACCTTGACATTGACGTTGTCGACAAAGCCGATAATCTTGCTGGTTATTTCAACGCCTTGTTCACCGAGTGGTTCAAGCAGGTTGAGCAGCATGGGTTCAACCTGGTTGTGCACGCCGAAACCCTTAAGTACAGAAAAACTGACAGCCAGCAGGGGCACGAGTGAGAGCAGGGTGGTGTAGACCAGGCCCATTGCGCGCAATGTCGGCAGCCCGCCCTTGATATCGCGTGCAGTCGCCAGGAAAATGCGCAGCATTTTTATCAGCCAGGCCTGCCAGCCGGGAAGGTTGGAAGTGCTGGAGTCCCAGATGAGGCTGTTTAACTCATTCCTGGTTTCGGCAAGGTTCATTTGCTGTTGCCGGTTTCCCGTTGTTTGAGGCGCCATCCCTGGTAATCGGGTTCGGTCAGATAGGCCTTCTTGTTGACATAATCAAGCACGCCCCAGAGACGGTAGTATTGGACAACTGAATCGATGCGGATTATTTCCTTGCCATTGTAATCAAAGAAGATGATGGTTGGTGAATAGAACAGGTTCAGTTCCTCGGCCCATTCACGTGCCGTCGTCTTTCTTCCGTCCGGGGTGATAACGGGTGTGTCTGACCACATGTTTAACTGCACGGCTTCCATTTTGTTTATCTCGTCCAGTGCTTCCTGTTCACTCAAGGGGCCGGAATGTAACAGATCACAGGCGTGGCAGTCGCCCTGTTCGAAAAATACCGCGAGGTGTTTCGTTGCCGGTTTGCTGCTTCTGTCCAGATCATAAGGTGGTTCGGCGAAGAAATCCCGCTCATTCAGTCCTTCAAGCAGGAAGAAGGTGCCGGGTTCAGCGCGGTCAAGGTATTCCTTGAAGGTTTCGTTCTTGTAGAAGCCTTCAGTTACATACTGCAGTGCGGCCCTGAACTTGTAAGGCGGATAATATCCGCGCAGGCGGAATACCGGTTTGCCATCAAGATCATAAAATACCAGTGAAGGTGTGAAGTTGGTTTTATACCTTATCGATAACTCGCGCTCGGTATAGGTCTCGCCATTGGTGTCGACAATGTCCTCGATACCCCAGATGTCGATTGGAATAATGTCGTAGTATTCGCGAATATAGTGCTCGATGTCCGCTGCGCCAAGGTTTTCCTTGAGGAACTGCTCGCAATAAGCGCAGCGTTTCTGGCCGAAATAGACCAGGATGCCGGATTTGCCCGCCCTGGCAGCTTCCTTGATATCCTCATTCAGATCACCCATGCTGAGCTTGAACCAGTCCGGGTATACCAGCGCTTCTTCGAGCATGGTGTCATCGAACTCGAGGTAGGGGTCATCCCTGTCAGCATGGACATCGGTGAGCATGAACAGGCAAAGAATCAGCAGCAGGGAAGTGCTGATGTGTCCACGTCGTTGTGGATTGAGGATACAATTTGTCATTGGTGCAGGTGTATAAAGACAGATACCTTTAATATTAATGTTAAATGTCAAAAATGACAGTCTACATTAAGATAACTGCTTGTAAATATTGATTTTGTGACACTATGGCAGATATAAAACATAACCCGACCGCACCTGAAGCGCAGATGTTGCTGGGAACCCGCTGCCCGCATTGCCCGTCCGTCCTTGCTAGTTTGTCGGATCTGGTCAAACAGGGCGTGATATCGAGACTGGAAGTGGTGAACCTTGAACAAAGGCCGGAAATCGCGCGGCAACTGGGCGTACGTTCCGTTCCGTGGGTAAAAATCGGGCCGTTTGAGCTCACTGGCCTGCACAGTAAGGCCGAGTTGCAATCCTGGGCAGAGCAGGCGGAATCTGAACAGGGGATGACAAAGTTCGTGGAGCAATTATTGAACCAGGGTGAAGTGCGGCGGGTGCTGGAAATGATCGAGAAGGATGCCGGCATCATGCACGCACTGATGGGCCTGGTCAGTGAGGCCGATGCCAAAATCAATGCGCGGCTCGGAGTGGGTGTGATTATGGAAGAATACGAGGGTAAGCAGCAACTGCAGGCACTGGTGCCGGAGCTGGGTGAACTGACCAGGCATCATGATGCCCGTGTGCGCAGTGATGCCTGTCATTACCTGTCGCTTACGCATGATGCTTCAGTCAGAAAATACATTGAGCCGTTGCTCGATGACGATAATGATGATGTAAGAGAGGTGGCCGAAGAAAGTCTGGCTGCATTGGATAATGACAACCGGGTCTAGTCCTGCTGTCAGCGTGCTGATGCCGTTCCGCAATGCTGCTGAAACGATGGGTGACTGCATTGATTCCATTCTTTCGCAAACACTGACTGATTATGAAATCATCGCGATCGATGATTTCTCCGTGGATCAATCTGTTGCTGTTCTGCAGCAGTTCGGTGATCAGCGTATCAGCATCATCGATAATGACCATCAGGGCCTGGTGCCTGCCTTGAATAAGGGGCTGGCCTGTTGTCGAGCACCGCTGGTTGCGCGTATGGATGCCGATGACATCATGTATCCGAACAGGCTGAAGATGCAGTACAGCTTTATGCGCCGGCATCGTGATGTCGAACTGGTGGCAACACAGGCCAGAAAATTTCCCGAAGCATCGGTGCGTAATGGTTATCGTGAATATATGCGCTGGCAGAACTCGGTCATAGGGCCTGAAGATGTCAACAACCAGATATATATCGAATCTCCTTTTGCGCATCCCAGTGTCATGTTCAGACGCGACAGCATCATCGCCGCAGGTGGGTACAGGCAGGGTGGTTTCCCGGAAGATTACGAATTGTGGCTGCGCCTGTTTCATCACGGTTATCGTATGGAGAAGCTGCCGGAGGTGCTGCTTGACTGGCGCGAATCTGCGCAAAGACTGTCGAGGGTTTCCGAGAACTATTCGCGTGAGGCATTTGATTTTATCCGCTCACAATATCTGTCAAAGGACCGGCGCATTCATAACAAGCCGCTGGCATTCTGGGGAGCGGGGCGAAAAACAAGGAGGCGAGCAAAGCGGTTGATCAACAAGGGTTTTGCGCCCGCTGTGTGGATCGATATTGATCCTAAAAAAATCGGCAATAATATCCATGGTGTTGAAGTCGTTGAGCCGGCATGGTTGGAGCATGCTTCAGCAAACGGTGACAAACCATTTGTACTGAATTATGTAACCAACCATGGTGCGCGTGATATTGCACGCAATTATCTTGAGCGTATCGGTTATGCCATCGGGCGTGATTATTTAGAGGTTGGATAAAGGTGTTTTCAGCGCAAAGACGCGAAGCCGCAGAGAGTGGAAATAAACATTAATTATTAGTCGTAGATGTTTTAAATGACTGGCGATAATCAGTGCACTGCTTGCGTTATTAATGCTGTGATGTTGTCAATTAATAGAGGTCAACAAGAATGGATTTGTAAAACAATATTTACTGCCATCTGACCTTTGAACAATAGAATATACCATTGCGTTCTCTGCGACTTCGCGTCTTTGCGCTGAAAATATTCCCCCTCCCGGAAAACACCCGGCATTTACTGGTTCACTGGAATGAACATTACCGGGCGGGTGCATCTGCTCAGCAGGCCTTCCTCGGTGTCATCCATCAGTGCGCCATAAAGCAGACCCTGTTTGTGACAGCCTGAAATAATCAGGTCAATGTCGAGACGTTCCGCCTCCTTGAGAATAGTGTTGACTATGTTGCCCTGCACCATAAGCGCCCTGGCTTTTATGCCCCGGTCTTGCATGCATTTTGCAAGTTGCTGCAGGAATTCATGCTCGTAACGGTACTCCTCGACGGTCTCCTTGCGCAAGGTGTTGCGGTCGATGTTGTAGGGCGCCTGATGCGATGCCGGCACGATGTGAATGATCCATACAGTGGCCGATAAAGCGGTTGCCAGCTCAATCGTTCTTTGTACTATCGGTGAGGCAACAGTTGTTGTTTCACAACTATCTATGGCCACGAGTATGTGTTTCACTGGTTTATACTCCTTCGCTTCAAAACCGGGCAGACCTGTGCCGTGTCTTGTTGTTGTCGTGTGTCATGCGGGACGCTTGAGATGGATAACATTGCCAAAGTCCATGTATTCGTCAGCACCAAGTCGAGCAACGGGACCCAGTTTTTCAGCATGAACTTTCAGGCGACCGTTATCGGTGATGCTGGTAATGGCATCATCAATATAGATTTGCCTGATTCTGCCATAAATGATTGATTGGGGTGTGTTGCCCAGTTCGTGGATTTCATAACATGTGCAGGCATATGCAATCCGGCACGCCTTGATACGCGGCAGACGCGATCCTTCGAAGTCTGTTGTCTCAATGCCGAGTTGCTCGAGTTCAGAGACGTTGGCAGCTGCTGTAGCAGAAGAGGCATTGAGATCTTCCAGCATGTCGCGCTGTGCTATATGAATGATGAAGTCTTTATGTCGCTCGATGTTGACCCGCGTGTCCTTGAGACTGCCGTCGGGTTTTTTTCCAACTGACAGCATGATCAGGGGCGGATCACTGCATACCGCGTTGAAATAGGAAAACGGCGCCAGGTTGTATTTGTCCTGCTCAATCTCGGAAAGTACCCAGGCAATCGGCCTTGGTATCAGCGTCTGCACCATATGGAAATAAACCTGTGCGGGCTTGAGTGTTGCCAGATCTATTATCATCGATCAATCCAGCCATTCCAGCAGGTAGTAGATCATCTGGCCTTCGGATGACTTCGAAGGTCCGCTGACACGTGCTGCATAGCGTTTGTTGTCGGGATCAGCATCATCAATGGCATCGGCAGCAGTTGCCTTGATTTCAACACAACTGGCTGCGAAACGGTTGCGGCTTCTGCGCGGCACATAAACGACCGCAAACTGCATGGAGGATGCCGTTGTTTCCGGGTCGGGAGGTACGATGCCGCGCATAATCGTCCAGAGTGCTAGTGCTTGTTCATCTTGTCTACGTAAGCCATACCCAGGGCAGAAAGAACAAAGGTCAGGTGGATGATGACATACCACATCAGCTTGTTATCCGGGATTTGCTGTGCATTCATGAACGCTTTCAGCAGGTGAATGGAAGAGATTGCAACAATGGAAGCGGCCACTTTCTGCTTGAGTGAGCCCGAATCGAGCTTGCCCAGCCAGGAAAGCTTCTCCTTGCCTTCTTCGATGTCTATCTGTGAAACGAAGTTCTCGTATCCACTGAGCATTACCATGACCAGCAGGCCGCCTACCAGCGCGATATCAACCAGGCTGAGTACGACCAGTACCAGGTCCGTTTCTTTCATGGAGAAGACCAGGGGTATTGTATGTATCGCTTCCTGGAAAAATTTGATACCCAGCAGTAACACACTGATACTGAGACCAAAATAGATAGGTGCCAGCAACCAGCGGCTGGCATACATACTGTTTTCGATAAAACGTTCCATAATTGCTGCTCAATTTTCAGATGGGGTAATTCTACCTGATCATCTATTTCAGTAAATCCACAATTGATGGCTCAAGATGGTTCATGTAACCGAATGATACATCACGCAGGATACCTTCGCGGTCTACCAGGATCGAGGAGGGGGTGCCCTGCAGGTTAAAGCTTTCAAATGTCTGTGCGCAATGGGTCCTGGACTCGAGGTAGTTACGGGCTTTTGCATATACCGGCTGTTTGCGCGCCTCACTCCAGCTCGCAAAATCGGGTAGCTGGCGGGTAATAAAGGCGTGAACAGCGGCGTCGTCGACTGTCATGTTATTTTCTATCAAAACGTCCATCCCTATAGGAAACGGCAATGAATAGTCCAGGCGGCTGCCATCCAGCAGGCCGGCTTTGCCCAGCTGACGTAACGGCTCCCCGGTCAGTTCGCCGGCAGTAACCAGCAGCTCAAGATTGGCCAGGTTGTTGCGGTCGAAATCTTCGAAGGCGGTAGCCAGGCCGATCACCGCCAGGCCTTTATCTTGATATGTTTGATGCAGGTGCAAAGCTTCGGGCAGTGCATGGACAAAGCAGCCCGGGCAATTGACCTGGAACACTTCCACCAGGACCACTTGCCCGGACAGAGTGCTGATATTGACCGGTCCACCCTGAACCCATGTTTCGACCTGGATATCTGGTGCCGGTTTGCCAATTGTTGCGGTGTTATACATGCGGGATCTGTCTATTCAAGAAGGTATCAGCGTGTAGCGTGATCAATAGCGCCTGGCATCAGCTTGCAGCAGCCCGACTGTGTCAGGACGAATCAGTTCATTCAGCGTAATATAGGTAGTCGCCATGGAATTGAAACACGATTATAACGCGCTGGACCCGGATACCGTACTGCAGGCCGTCGAGTCGGTCGGCTGTCGCACCTCCGGACGCATGCTCGCGCTCAACAGCTATGAGAATCGGGTCTATCGTATCGAGCTGGAAGAAGGCAAGCCGCTGGTTGCCAAGTTTTACCGCCCGGACAGGTGGCCAGATGAAGCCATCGCCGAGGAGCATGCCTTCGCGCTGGAACTGGCGACAGACGAGATACCGGTGGTGGCGCCCATGGAATTTGACGGTGAGACCCTGTTGCAATACGGGGGCTACCGGTTTGCGTTGTTTCCCATGCAGGGCGGGCGCTGGCCAGACCTCGAATACAGCGAGGACATGATATGGATGGGACGCTTTATTGCGCGCATCCATGCTGTTGGCAAGCGGCATCCGTTCAGGCATCGTCCGCAGATTTCGCTGCAGCGTCTGGGCAAGGATGCAATCGCATACCTCACTGTTCACGGGTTTATACCGGCCCATCTCGAACAGGCCTATCAGACATTGACTGATGACCTGGTAACAGAGATCGAGCAACTTTTCAGACGCACTGGCGATTATGCAAATCTGCGGCTGCATGGTGACTGCCATCGCGGCAATGTATTGTGGACAGACCGGGGGCCGCATTTCGTTGATCTTGATGACTGCTGCAATGGCCCGGCAATCCAGGACTTGTGGATGTTGCTGGCGGGCGAACGCGCCGAGATGACGGTGCAGTTGATTGATTTGCTCGAAGGTTATGAAGAGTTTGCGGCGCTCGATCTTGCTGAATTGAACCTGATCGAGGCACTGCGTACGCTGCGTATGATCTATTATGCGTCATGGCTGGCAAAACGCTGGGACGATCCTGCATTCCCGCAAGCATTCCCCTGGTTCAATACCACGCCATACTGGGAGCAGCATATACTGGAACTGCGTGAACAAATGTCACGTATGCAGGAACCGGTGTTAACAGTTTAAGGTGTCAGGATGTGCGGAAGAATAGATGCTCATGATCCGGTTGGCGTCAATAACCTGGTCAGTGTGCTGGATGTCGTTATTCCCGGGGACAGATTCCCGCCAAGATACAATGTTGCACCGGGCGCCACGCTGGCAACCGTCTGCTATAAGGTGGGTTACGAAGTGGCGGACATGCAATGGGGTATCGTGCCGCACTGGGCCAGGCCTGGTCAGTTTGAACGACCGCTGATCAACGCGCGGGCCGAGACTATTCATGAAAAGCCTTCTTTCAGAAAGCTGATTGCGCGCACCCGCGTTATCGTCCCGGTTAACGGCTTCTACGAGTGGCGGCGTACCGAAGGCAGCAAGGCCACCTTCTATTTTCATTCCGCAACACAGGGTGCTCTCGCACTGGCCGGCATTTACCAGATCAGTCATGATGGCAGAATGCAGTGCTGCCTGATTACAACCGATGCCAACAATGTCATGCGTCCGGTCCACGATCGTATGCCGGCACTGATTCCGCAAAATGCACTGCAGGACTGGTTGCATTCGAATGATAGCCATGTGATTGATGCCTTGATGAAACCGGCTGTCGATGACAGTATTGTCGCGCAAGAGGTGTCGAATTACGTTAACAACGCGAACAATGAAGGCGCAAAATGTATTGAGCCACTATAATCGCGCACCTGCGAGAGCAGGTAATGATGCCATTCTCATGTAATTTAAATATGTGATCAGGAGAAGTTGTGAAGATAGCTATAATCAGTGGCAGTCACCGCGATCCTTCGCAAAGCGAAAAGGTTGCACGTCATATAGAAAAGACACTGCAGGAAGATCACGGCGTGGAAACGTGGTTATACGCATTGGCGAACAATCCGCTGCCATTGTGGGACCAGTCGTTATGGGAAGACAGCCCCGAGTGGGATCGGCGTCTTGCACCCATCAGGCAGCAGCTGACAGCGTGTGACGGTTTCGTTGTTATTTCTCCGGAATGGCACGGCCAGGTACCTGCGGGGCTGAAAAACTTTTTTCTGCTTTTCAACCGCTTTCAACTGGGGCACAAGCCGGCGATGATCGTTGCGGTATCGAGCGCCGACGGTGGTGCCTATCCGGTGGCCGAGCTGCGTATGAGCAGTTACAAGAACAACCGGATATGTTACATCCCTGAGCATGTCATAGTGCGCAATGTAGAAAAAGTACTGAATGAAAAAGCGGAAGATAACAACGTAGAAGCGGATGCATACTTTCGTGAACGTATCAGCTGGTCATTGGGAATACTCAAGGGGTATGCCGAGGCTATGAACCCGATGCGTGAAAGCGTCCGGGTCCATCACGACAAGTTTGGTAACGGCATGTAGGACAATGCGGAGCATGGCAGGCACCGGCGGCCAGGCATCAGATGTCAATAATCCGGTAAGAGACAGGCATTTTGTGTTCGGTATTGCTTTATAACAACGGCGCCTGGTATCCAGTGCCTGGTTTTCTGTCAGGCTGTATACCTGCCCGAGTTGACATTACAGTCGGTCCACGGTGAGCTGTCAGTTTTCTGCTTGTCGTCCCGCTGCGTTTTTCTCAACATGGCTTTGACCCTTGCTGCCTTGATGTACTTTTTCTCGATTATTCCCGGATAAGGCACGTGTTACCTGTTTACCAGAAGTGCGTGCTTTGCTGCGGCGAGATCGAGAGTTCCACGTTGCGTGTTCTTGAGTAAATCGAGCAGCAACAGCCATGGTGACAGCCAGGGTGATGACATTCATGACGACGCGGAAAGGATGCAAAATTCGCTCGCTGTCACATACGATGTCCATAGGTTATGTGTAGCTAATTGCCGATATGTACATCTTTATGCTTGATAGCGTTAATAACCAGGTGCACGCCGTGCCAGCAGGTGGGCGGCTATACTATCCGGCTATCAATATTTTTTATAATTATTTGCCTGGCTCATAGAAAAAATTTTGGACGTGTGATCATCTGTAAAAATACTGGTGGAATTTGATATAAGTCAATTAGTATTGAAAATATTGTGGCTATGCTGACGCAAACAGCAATGGGGTAAGCATATGTTGCAGGGAGATGATCGTGTTATCTGGAGCAATATTTTCAAGGTGTTAGCTGTGTTGGTCGTTGTCACATTTGTGCTTATTGCACTTGCAAACTTCTTGTCCTGAGCGGATTGAACCGTCATATCAAATCACAACTTGCGGCGGTGACTGGTAGATTGTTGTCGACAAACGCATTGTCACCAGATTATGGATAAAACAGCCCTTGCTATAACTTTCCTGATCGCATTTCTTGCATTATTAATGGTAATTCTGCGACTGTATTTCAGCGGTCAGATGGCTAACTGGTTCAGTTAAACGGAATATGCGCAGAAGTCCGCAAAATCGACTGGCTGGCCGTCAGCCCTGTCGAAGCGAGCGCATATCTGTTAAGGTGTCAGTTTTTATTGTAAGAGAACCAGAGAATAGATATGCAAATCGGAGATCAGAAAGTCGTTACCCTGCATTACACACTGACGGATAACGAAGGTAGGGTTATCGACAAGTCGGAAGATGGTAGTTTTGCCTACTTGCATGGCGCCAAGAACATTATCCCGGGCCTGGAAAGCGCACTGACAGGAAAATCTGCCGGCGAAGAGCTAACCGTTTCTGTTGCGCCAGACGAAGCTTATGGTGCACGCGATGAGTCGATGTTGCAGCAAGTGCCAAAATCCATGTTTGAAAATCCTGACCAGATTGCTGTTGGCACCCAGTTTCAGGCCCAGGGCCCGAACGGCGAAACGTTGATTGTGACTGTCATGGACGTGCAGGAAGAGCATGTTGTCGTTGACGGTAATCACCCGCTGGCCGGTGTCGAGCTTAATTTTGATGTGACGGTCATTGAAGTGCGGGAGGCCTCAGACGAAGAACTGGAGCATGGGCATGTACACGGCCCTGAAGGTCATCAGCATTAATAAATACCGGCTGCGGCGTTAAAAATCAACGCCCGGCCAGTGTGTCAGTGCAATAAAGCCCTGCTGGTGAAGCAGGGTTTTTTAGTTGAAAAGATTATATATCCAGGCGAATATCGCGCCACCAATCAATGCATCTACGGCTCCGTAGAGTGAGCCGACAATTACCTGGTAAAGGCTGCCATCATGGACATGTCCAGGATATATTGAAGCAATAACCCTCAGGAAGGAGCCGCCATATTCTGGCCATGTCATGTTGGCGAGGCCGACAGCGAGCATTGCGAGTCCCCATATGAGCCCGGCTGCCAGTGCGAATGCTTTTACGTTGAGACCCATATTATTACTCTCCTCATTATTATTGTTATATCAGGCGAACTTTTTGATATCGACTCTATTTAGAGTTTTATAGCAGAGGATATAGGGATTTATATGGTGATGATGAAATCTGTCGTAATTTTAATGATGACGGGTCTCGTAAAACTCGCCTCCGGCCCGGTCCATGTGTGAGTATGAATC
>JASFVM010000194.1:0-5443 GCA_050049835.1 Gammaproteobacteria bacterium | reverse complement strand
GCAGGTCAAGATCAACATTGTTCTGCTGCAACAGGGAATCAACACCCAGCAGGCTGAGTACGATGCCAAGCACAATAAGCACCGCTATGTTTGTTGCCATGAATAAAGCGATTCGTTTCATACTATTAAGCCCTCACCGGGAGGTGACATTGTTTCGTTAATACGGAATATGTGGATCAGCACACTATTTTCAATATCACGATCAGTCCTCGGGCGCGGCTTTTTGCTCAACGTGCAGCCGCTCGACACTGCGGTAACCACGGGGCAGCTTGAGGCCGCGTCGCCCTCGTTCACCGTAATAACTGTCCACTTCATCCGGCTTCATCACCTTGTATTTCCTGCCTGCATGTACTGTCAGTTTTTCCCCATCCTGTATCAGTGCAAGAGCGGTCACGACTTCGTCACCCGTTTTAAGCTTCGCGGCCGGTATGTTTATGATTTTGTTACCTTTACCGCGCGACATCTGCGGCAGCTCAGAAAGTTCGGTGACCAGCATATGCCCCTCGGATGTTACTGCAGTGATGTAATCCTGCTCGATATCACGTACGGGGACGGCGGGTAACGCCCTGGCCTGCTTGCCAACATTGAGTACAGCCTTACCGGTTTTGGTACGCGCGTGCATGTCACCGAGGCGAACGACAAAGCCATAGCCGAAGTCACTTCCAACCAGGTAGAGCTGATCCGGGTCGCCAATCATGACCGAAACAAACGAGGCACCAGCGGGCAAGGTAAAATGACTGGTGAGCGGATCGCCCTGCCCTCTTGCGGATGGCAGCTTGTGTGCAGGCAGCGTATAGGCACGCCCGCTTGAATCCATAAATACCGCCAACTGGTTGCTTTTGCCTTTCGCTGCCGCCTGAAACTCATCACCGGACTTGTAACTCAGTTTCTGCGGGTCGACATCGTGACCCTTGGCAGCACGCACCCAACCCTTTTTCGACAGGACAACAGTAATCGATTCGCTCGATACCAGCGCAGTTTCGCTCATCGCCTGGGCTACGCCACGTGCAACGATTGGGGAGCGGCGCTCATCGCCGTATTTTTTCGCATCTTCGATGATTTCCTTGCGAATCAACGTTTTTAAGCGACGCGCCGATGCCAGAATTTTTTCCAGACTGTCACGCTCGGCAGACAGCTCGTCCTGCTCACCGCGTATTTTCATTTCTTCGAGCCTGGCAAGGTGGCGTAATTTCAGTTCAAGGATAGCTTCAGCCTGCACGTCGGTTATTTTGAAACGCTTTATCAGTACCGGCTTGGGCTTGTCGTTTTCCCGGATAATGGCAATGACCTCGTCGATGTTCAGATAGGCGATTAACAGGCCATCGAGTATATGCAATCGCGCGAGTACCTTGTCGAGTCGCCATTGCAAACGACGTCTTACTGTTACCGTACGGAACTTGATCCACTCATTCAGCAGAGTCAGCAGGTCCTTGACCTGGGGGCGGCCATTGATGCCAATCATGTTCATGTTGATGCGATAACTGCGTTCAAGATCGGTCGTCGCGAAAAGGTGATTCATCAACTCTTCCTTGTTGACACGATTGGAGCGCGGCACAATGACTATACGAGTCGGATTTTCATGATCGGACTCATCGCGCAGGTCTTCCACCATGGGTAATTTCTTCGCAATCATTTGCTGCGCAATCTGTTCAAGCACCTTGTTGCCGGACACCTGGTATGGCAAGGCTGTAACAACAATATCGCTGCCTTCAATTTCATAAACCGCTCGCTGTCGCACATTGCCGTGACCCGTACGATAGGCATCGAGAATCTCATTGCGCGGCGTAATTATCTCTGCCGTGGTGGGAAAGTCCGGCCCCTGGATGTGCTCACAAATGTCCTCGAGCGTCGACCTGGGCTCTTCCAGCAAACGTATGCTGGCGCTGGCCACCTCGTTCAGGTTATGCGGCAGAATATCGGTAGCCATACCGACGGCGATGCCCGTCCCGCCATTGAGCAACACGTTAGGCAAACGCGCAGGCAATGTTTCAGGTTCTTCCATGGAGCCGTCAAAATTCGGCACCCAGTTGACCGTGCCCTGGCCCAGCTCGCGTAACAATACCTCGGCATAAGGCGCAAGCCGTGACTCGGTATAACGCATGGCAGCGAAGGATTTGGGATCATCGGGCGAACCCCAGTTGCCCTGACCATCGACCAGCGGATAACGATAGGAAAAAGGCTGCGCCATCAACACCATCGCTTCGTAACAGGCACTGTCACCGTGCGGATGATATTTACCAAGTACATCACCAACCGTACGCGCTGACTTTTTATGCTTGGATGCAGCACTCAGGCCCAGTTCTGACATCGCATAGATAATACGTCGCTGAACCGGCTTGAGACCATCACCGATATAAGGCAAGGCACGATCGAGAATAACGTACATGGAATAATCCAGGTAAGCTTTCTCGGTAAACTCGGCGAGCGGTTGTTGCTCTATGCCTTCAAAATCAATTTCTGATTGATCGGTCATGTTTGAATAATACCCTTATAATTTTTCGCTTTTTCAACGCAAAGGCGCAAAGTGCGCAGAGAAAATTTAATGTGATTGTTTCATATGCGTTTTCGTGAATATTTATGAATCATCCACGTGTGGATGAATTTATTATTTCAGCAGCCGAAATCAGATATTAAATATGCACCTTGAATCAGCAAACCTGATAAATCTTTGCGGTCCTGGCGCCTCTGCGACTTTGCGTTGAAACCGCTGTCTACACAACGGCGAGGTCGCCTTTCTTCTCCAGCCATGCCTTTCTGTCCGAAGCACGTTTCCTGCCCAGTAACATATCCAGCATCTGGTTGGTCTTGTCACCTTTACCTATTGTCAGCTGAACCAGTTTGCGCGTATCCGGCGACATCGTGGTCACGCGCAATTGCAACGGATTCATCTCGCCCAGACCTTTAAAGCGCGTTACGCTTATTTTGCCGCGCATTTTTTCTGCCGCAATGCGATCGAGCACGCCCTGTTTTTCAGCTTCATCAAGTGCGTAGAAAACCTGTTTCCCCACATCGATGCGATAAAGCGGAGGAATGGCGATATAGATATGCCCGGCTTCGACCAGCGGCCTGAAATGGCGCAAGAACAAGGCACATAGCAAGGTAGCAATATGATAACCATCGGAATCGGCATCCGCCAGCACACACACCTTGCCATAGCGCAGCCCCTTGATATCATGCGAACCAGGCTCGACACCAAGCGCAACCGAGATGTCATGCACTTCCTGTGATGCAAGTACCTGGTCCGGCGACACTTCCCAGGTATTCAGTATCTTGCCGCGCAAAGGCATAATCGCCTGAAACTCGCGGTCACGCGCCTGTTTTGCTGAACCACCTGCCGAATCGCCTTCAACCAGGAAGATCTCGGTTCGCGATGTGTCCTGTGAAGTACAGTCAGCCAGTTTTCCCGGCAGCGCAGGACCTGAGGTGACTTTTTTGCGCACAACCTTGCGTCCCGCACGCAATCTTTTTTGCGCATTTTCAATAGCCAGCATCGCAATGGCTTCACCGGCGTCCGTATGCTGGTTAAGCCATAGACTGAATGAATCTTTTACCACGCCTGAAACAAACGCCGCACACTCACGAGAAGATAATCTCTCCTTGGTCTGACCGGAGAACTGGGGGTCTTCCAGTTTAACTGACAGCACATAACAAACCCGCTCCCAGACATCTTCCGGACTGATCTTCACACCACGGGGCACCAGACTGCGAAACTCGCAAAATTCTCGCAGGGCTTCGGTCAAACCGGTGCGCAGCCCGTTTACATGGGTTCCGCCCTGGGCCGTCGGAATCAGGTTAACGTACGACTCGGTGACCAGCTCGCCACTTTCCATCAGCCAGGTTATCGCCCAGTCAACAGCCTCGTTTTTACCCGCCATGCTGTCAGTGAATGGCTCAAGCGGTATGGTTTCCTTGTCATACAGGTTTTCGCCGAGATAATCCTGCAACCCGCCTTCGTAGAGCCATGCTTCTTTCTCACCGGTTTTTTCTTCGCGAAAAGTAACCTCCAGGCCGGGACATAGAACGGCCTTGGCACGCAGCACATGTCTGAGCCGTGGCACGGAAAAATTGATCGAATCAAAATATCTCTTTTCCGGCCAGAAGTGGATGACGGTACCGGTGTTACGCCTGCCCACGGTACCGGTTTTTTTCAGTTTGCTCGTGGCGGCGCCGTTCTTGAACGACATGCTGTAGACAGCGCCATCACGCTTTACTTCTACGACCAGCATTGAAGATAACGCATTGACAACGGACACGCCGACACCGTGGAGTCCACCGGAGAACTGGTAGTTCTTGCTGGAAAATTTGCCCCCGGCATGCAGCTTGGTCAGGATGACTTCAACGCCGGGTATACCTTCGTCGGGGTGTTTGTCCACTGGCATACCACGCCCGTTATCACTGACCGACAGGGAACCATCCTTGTGCAGCACAACATCAATTTTGTTTGCGTATCCGGCTATGGCTTCGTCGACACTGTTATCGACCACTTCCTGCGCCAGATGATTGGGGCGGCTGGTATCGGTGTACATACCAGGTCGTTTTTGTACCGGCTCAAGGCCGGTTAATACCTCAATCGCGGAGGCATCGTATTTACTCATGCTTTGTACATCAACCCTTCTAGACGTGGTTTCATCATTCCGTGCACGGTAATCTGCATACTTTTACATTTACACCCGCACAACGAATACCTATGCTATCAGCCTATGAACCCAACGAACAGTCCCACCGACAGCCTGACTGCTGCACAACCCGATATCAACGCCACCGTTGCCGCTTCCGCGGGTACCGGTAAAACCTGGCTGCTGGTGACGCGGATTATACGCCTGCTTTTGGCCAATACTGAACCCGGAAGCATTCTGGCACTCACTTTTACCCGCAAGGCTGCTGCCGAAATGCAGATGCGCCTGCAGGAACGCCTGTATCAAATGGCTACAGCAAGCGACAACGAACTGGCAGTGCTTCTTTTACAGACTGGCTGCCCGGACACCCGGGAAAACAGGAATAACGCACGTGAACTGTACGAAAAGGTGTTACATGCAAACTTTCCGGTGAGGTTACAGACTTTTCATTCTTTTTGTCAGGACATCCTGTCGCATTTCCCGCTGGAAGCTGACATCACACCAGGGTTTGAACTTGTTGAAAATACTGCCCTGCTTCAGCAACAGGCCTGGGAAGAGCTGTTTGCCGAAGCGACCCGTGATGCACAGAGCAAGCTGGCCAATGATCTTGATCTACTGATGCGCGCCTGTAACGGTCCTGCGAATACCAGAACTGCACTCAACAGTATGCTTAACCACCGCAGCGACTGGTGGGCCTTTACCGAAGATAAAAAGGACGCACCCGCCCATGCCAGCGAGCAATTACAACAACAACTGCATATCGACACAGAAGCCGATCCCTTCACGCAGTTTTTTACCGATGTTAGCTCTCACGAGCTTCTGCGTTT
>JASFVM010000193.1:0-5466 GCA_050049835.1 Gammaproteobacteria bacterium | reverse complement strand
ATTATAAAATATTTTTGTTGCGCACTTTCATTATCTAGCTATAATAGCTTTATATAATAAAGTTATAAGGTTAATACTTAAATAAAATTCATTTAAAAGGCTGTTATGGATTTTTATACACTATCAGACAAGGCCATTGAAGATGAGCTCGGCAAACGCTTCAAGGCGCTGCGACTCCGTAAAAACATAACCCAGAAGCAGCTGGCCGAGGCCACCATGCTGTCACTCAACACCATCAAGGCGCTGGAATCGGGGAGCGGGAAGCTGTCAACCGTTATCGCTGTGCTCAGGGAGCTCGGTACCCTGGAACAGCTCGACAGCTTCATCCCTGATGACACAATCAGTCCTCTGCAGCTGGCCAAAATGCAGGGCAAGCAGCGTGAAAGAGCTTCCGGCCGAAGATCCAGGCAGCGCCCAACGGATGAGACCGAATGGTAAGGAAGGTCGATACCGCCATCGTTAAACTGTGGGGCGATGTCGTCGGCGCGGTTTCGTGGCTGGATGACAGGGGCTACAGCATCTTTGAATACGAGCCCGCCTTTCTGCAGAAAGGCCTCGATATTTCTCCTGTCCATATGAGCATCGATGACGCTGCCAATGGCGATGGCCGTTTCGCCTTCCCTGCCCTGAACAAGGATACGTATCTCGGCCTGCCCGGGTTGCTTGCCGATGCGCTGCCGGACAAGTTCGGTAACAGTATTATTGATGCATGGCTGGCGCGTAATGGCAGAGATTCAGCAGGTTTCAGCCCGGTAGAAAGGCTTTGTTACACAGGCAGGCGTGCTATGGGGGCGCTCGAATTCTCGCCTTCAATAATCGACAAGTATGACCGGTCAGTACCCGTTGAAGTATCAGAACTGGTTGGGCTGGCCCAGGAAATCATGAACGAACGCAAGGCGCTCGAGGTCAGTATTGGCAGATCCGAAAGCGCCAATGCCGATGCCATAATGGATATATTGCGCGTCGGTACTTCAGCCGGTGGTGCGCGTCCCAAGGCGGTAATCGCGATGGACACTGATGGTAATGTCATGTCGGGTCAGGCCGATGCACCTGCCGGCTATCAGTACTGGATCCTGAAGTTCGATGGGGTAACTGATCTGGAGCTTGGTGAACCGCGCGGTTATGGCCGGATTGAGTATGCCTACTATCTGATGGCAAAAGCTGCGGGTATTGAAATGGAGGAATCACGCTTGCTCGAAGAAAACGGTCGCGCCCATTTCATGACCCGACGTTTTGATCGAGTCGATGGCAACAAGCTTCATATGCAGACCTTGTGTGGCATCGCGCACTTTGATTTCAATATGGCCGGTGCCTACAGTTACGAACAGGCCTTTACGATCATGCGCAAGTTGCGCTTGAGTAAAGCTGAGGCTGGCGAACAGTATCGACGTATGCTGTTTAATGTCATTGCCCGGGACCAGGATGATCATACCAAGAACATCGCGTTTCTGATGGGAGCAGACGGTAAGTGGAAGCTGTCGCCGGCCTATGATGTCATCTATTCACATAACCCGGCAGGTAAATGGACCAACCAGCATCAAATGAGCATGAACGGTAAACGGGATGATTTCACGATGACTGATTTGATCACTGTTGCCGAGTCAATCAGCTTGACCAAAGCAGACAAGATCATCGAAGAAGTGTTTGCTGCCGTCGAGCGCTGGCCGGAATTTGCCAGAGAAGCGGGCGTAAAAGCTGAAACGATAGCGGAAATAGCAAGCAATCATCGCCTCGGTGTGCTTGAATGAATAAAAGATTCACCACAGAGGCACAGAGTACACAGAGGATCTTTTTGCCGCGAAAAACGCGAAGGGCGCGAATGTTATTTGAACCGTATGTAGCCTGGATGCAGCGAAGCGGAATCCGGGGTTGCGCACCACAGAGGCACAGGGCACAGAATGAAATATGTCATTCATTCGATATCTATCCACAAAAAACATGAAGCGTGAACAGCAGAATTTTTACAGGTAACGAATCGGCAAGGTCTTGTTGTGGACCGTGAAAGCAACACTCATTAACAAATAATACTTGTATGTCCTCCGTGTCTCTGTGCCTCTGTGGTGAATTATCAGTAAAATCTCAGAGCAGCTCCAGCAGGCGGACCAGGTTCTGCAGTTCGGAGTCTTCCTCAAGCACGCCTTCCCAGAACGGATAGGTAATGGCATTACTGCCCTCACCGATCGTTAGTTGCGCCTTGAACGCATCGGCAGCGCCTTCCGGCATCGGATGTTCCTCGGGTATACCAAGTTTGTGGATGGCATCAATCAGCGCCTGTTGCTGTCCGGCAGTCAGCTTTCCGCTGCGCGGCGGTTCACTGGTGTAGGTGCCGCTGCTGATGGAGTACTCACCTTTGCTGTTAATGTTGATCACGAAGGCATAGTCTTCTTCGCCAACGACCTGGTATTTGATAGGCTGCATAACAAACCTGCCTGCATCGAAGCATCATCATTTATCGGGCTGTCATTTAAACGCCTGACGCTCAAAACTTCAACATGGATCGGCTGTTAATCAACTCGCCGACTGTTAAAAAGTTTGCCAAAACTGAATAATAACGCTTGAACTAATCCATCACTGCATCTCTAATAGAACAGAAATGCATGTTACTCGCGGAGGTGAGTATCAGAATGGACAGAAAAGCAAAAAAGAACTGGTCAAGAAGGGTCACGTCAAAAAGCAACGCCCTTGATCTCGAAGCCGGTGTTTTTACATTGGAAGACCCGAGAGAGATTGCGCTCTCATTGAAGCGCTCGGCACTTCGCAGCAAACGCCGCAGAACTGACCCGTTCCGTTCTGCTATGTCGATGTTGAACTTTTATATCAATCGTGCGGGCAGAAAGCTGCCCTTGAGTCGCCGTAAAGTCCTCGAACAGGCCAAGAACGAGTTAAGGGATGTTTTTGGCAGGTCGAGGAAGAAACTGCGTGGCAACGGCTAGAATTCCAGATCAACATGTCCCCGGCTGAGTTCTGCCAATTCGCGTTCGCTGTCAACACCGATTCCCAGGTCGACATTTCGGGTGTACAGGGTGACATGGGGAGGGGGTACAGGATGGTCTTTCCCGATCAGGCCAAGATCCTTGAGCTTGCTGTAGAAAACGGCCATGCCCTCCATTTTTATCAGCATGATAATGGTTTCCTCAGTGATGTCATCTTTGCCAGGTATGGCCTTTTTTCTTGCCAGGTGACGCAGGTCTGACGTTTTCTGATACGACCAGTCCGTATTTTCAAACGCCATCCGGATTTTCTGTTCCAGCTCGGGATGCTGTATGAACTGCTGCAGCAGTTTTGTGCCGAGTTCGGAACCCCAGACGGTAACATGAGCTTCCTGCTTGGGAACGAAGATCCTGCCGTTATATTGAAGGGCTTGCGGTTTGATGGCGAAATCCTGCTTGTCTACGCTGATGATCAGCGTGTTTTCTCCGCTAAGGCCCGGCCATTTCAGCTGCGGTAAAAGCATGGTTTACAGGCTGACTGCCGGATCAATTACTATCGTTTTTCCCGGTTATGCCCGCCGTCAGAACGAAGCGCATCGCCTCTTCCATGCTCATTTTCAGTGGCCTTAATTCACTGCGCGGTATCAAAACCGTGTAACCGCCTACCATGTAGCTCATTGGCAGGTATACAAGTACGCTGTCGCGATCACGGAACGATTCAGGCAAGCGCTGTGGATTCTCCTGCGTAACAAAACCAACCAGTTCCATGCCATTCAAAGATACTGCTACGACCTGTCCGAATTGCTCTTTTTTCGGTGAAAAGAAATCGAAAAAATCGCGGAATGCCCGATAGACGGTTTTAATCAGCGGCAAACGGTAGAGCATCTGCTCACCCAGGGAGAACAACTGCCGAACCATGTAGGCATTCATCATCAGGCCAACAATAAATACGACAATCAGGCCTGCGATCATGCCGAGTCCGGGAAAGTAGCTGGCATCCGGTAGCATGAACTGCAATGCACTCCCCAGAACCCGCTCTGATGAAACGGCCAGCCAGTAAAGAAGATAGATTGTAAGAACAATCGGCAGCAGCGTTATGAAGCCGGTGAGAAGGATCTTGCTTATGGTTTTGAACATATGGCCCCGGAAAAATAGAACGACAAAGAAACAACGCTATTTTAGCAAGTTGTTGACAGAACGACAGGAGTAACAAGCATTTATGTGACAAACCTGCTATCTGAAAAATTTTGTTGGCTATTTGATAAGATACAGCAATAGTTACCGGAGTAGATATTATGAAGAAAACTTTTCTTGCCTTGCTGTTCGCCGCATTTTCGACCGCGGCAAATGGCTTTACAGGCGCCGATTTGCTGGATCAATGCAAAGACTTTGAGCGAATACTCGATGGGGCCCAGCCTGAAATCAAGCAAACGCTGGATGCTGGATTATGCGGTGGTTATGTACTGGGCGTTCAGGATGGATTTCTGGCTTCTTCCGAATTAACAGAGATTGTCAGCAAGGAGAGAGGAATGACATCAGTGGCGAAGAACTACTGGGATATTCCAGCCGACACAGAATCAGAAAAGATTGTAAAAATTGTTATCAGGTACCTGGAACTCAATCCTCAAATGCAATTGGAACCCGCCGTATTAAGCGTGATAAATGCGCTCAGACAGGCCTACCCTGTCGAGTGATCAGAAAGCAAATGGTTTTTAAAATATTATTCACCACAGAGGCACTGAGAACACAGGGAAAATATATACTAAAGATATAAAAACTGTCTTTGCCGCAAAAAACACGAAGTTCGCAAAATTGATTTTTGGTTAAACCAGGACTGAATGAATCTGTCTTTCTCTACGCACCCTGTGTCTCTGTTGTGAATAAAAGTTTTAGAGGTTTCTGTGCTTAGTAGTCAACAAGCCCGGATTACAGAATACATCCATGTATTCTGCCCTGCGGGCAAGCCTGCGGCTGTTCACTAAAATTGATGGGTTCAATTTTGAACATCACGGTTTTTTGTGATGGCCTTGAGGGTGAGCCACAGGGACGTGGCGAATAAATTTGATCCAATCAAATTTAGTACGCTCTGCTGCATCCGGGCTACATACCACCAATAAATCATTTGCGTCCATTCGCGTTCATTTGCGGACAAAATAACCCTTTGTGTCTTCGTGCCTCTGCGGTGAGCGACCCCGGATTTCGCTTCGCTGCATCCAGGCTACATACCACCAATAAACCATTTGCGTCCATTCGCGTACATTTGCGGACAAAATAATCCTTTGTATCCTCTGTGCCTCTGCGGTGAGCGACCCCGGATTCCGCTTCGCTGCATCCGGGCTACATACCACCAATAAATCATTTGCGTCCATTCGCGTTCATTTGCGGACAAAATAACCCTTTGTATCCTCTGTGTCTCTGTGGTGAAAAAAACCAGCCAGCTCCCCTGCGACTCAATCGGGTTCAGGCTTGTCACCTTGATACTTTTTAATAATTGCTACCGCAGGCTCACCGTAGCGCTTGATCCATTGGGCAAGCA
>JASFVM010000016.1:0-17995 GCA_050049835.1 Gammaproteobacteria bacterium | reverse complement strand
CATCAGGCTTGCCGCCACCTTGACCGGGTTGTAGGTTTTCATAGGCGTATGGCAGGGGTCATGATAGAGATACTGTCTGTCGCCACTGGCATTGAGCCTGATGCCTTTCTCCATCAGATACTCGTGGATGTCCAGCAGTCGGCAGCCCGGGAATATCTGTTCGAATTCGTATTTCAGCAGCTGGTCCATGCAGGTGCCGCAGCTGACGATCACGGTCTTGATATCAAGGTAATTCAGCGTGTTCGCCACCCGGTGGAACAGGACACGGTTGGCGGTGCTGATCGCCTGGCCTTTGGCGGCATCACCGGCGGCCGTTTGCGGGTAACCACAGCACAGATAACCCGGCGGTAACACAGTCCTTGCGCCGGTATCGTAGAGCATCGCCAGTGTCGCCAGCCCGATCTGGCTGAACAGACGTTCCGAGCCACAGCCGGGGAAGTAGAACACGGCGTCGGATTCGCTGCCTGCCTTGTCTTCATCACGAATAATCACGACCTGGGTAGGATCTTCCGATGCAATCAACGAGCGCAGGGGCTTTGGCGGCACTCTGGCACGCATCGGTTTGCGCACCAGGTGAACTATCTGTTGTGTGGTTGGCGTATTGCCTGTTGTCGAAGGCGGTATCCGGTTCTTGCCGCCGAGCAGGCCGACCATTTTTGCCATACTGTGCAAGGTATTGATGGCGCGAAAGCCGGCCTGTGCCATTCCCAGGCGCATGGCCTTGATCATTGTCGGGTCGGTGACATTGAGAAATTGCATCGCGGCCCAGCTGCCGATATTGAATTTCTTCTGGCCGTGATCTTTCAGCACCTTGCGCATACGAATGGAAACATCGCCAAAGTCGATATCGACCGGGCAGGGGTTGAGGCACTTGTGACAGACGGTGCAATGATCGGCAACATCATTCAGGTCGCCGAAATGCCTTACCGATACACCGCGACGTGTCTGCTCTTCGTAGAGAAATGCTTCAATGATCAGGCCGGTGGCGAGAATCTTGTTACGCGGTGAGTACAGCAGGTTGGCCCGCGGCACATGCGTCATACACTCGGGCTTGCATTTGCCACATCGCAGGCAATGCTTGATCTCGTCATTCAACAACCCGAGTTCACTTTGCTCCAGGATCAATGCTTCCTGTTGCACCAGAGCCAGCGAAGGTGTGTAGGCGTTATCGAGTCCGGATCCGGGTAGCAGCTTGCCCTTGTTGAATCGCCCTTCCGGATCAACCCGGTTCTTGTAGCGAACGAAGTCTTCAAGCTTGTCGGTTTCGAGGAAATGGATCTTGGTCAGGCCGATACCGTGTTCACCGGAGATGACACCACCGAGATCCTGTGCCAGTTGCATGATACGTTCAACCAGCCGGTCAGCCTCATGCAGCATCTGGTAATTATCGGAGTGCACCGGGATGTTGGTATGCACGTTGCCGTCACCCGCATGCATGTGTAACGCAATGAACAGACGGTTGTTCTTGATAGCGAGGTGCTTGTTGCGCAGCGCGTTCCTCAGCGGTTCCAGTTCCTGGCCACGGAAGATCTCGCGCAGGCGTTGCTTGATCTCGTTGCGATAGGAAATGCGCACGTCACGGCGCAGCAGCATATCGAGAACACGGTCACCATCCTTGATCAGCGGCTTTTCATGCTCATACAGCAGTGCCTGGTGATCAATGACAGGGTCGTCCATGTGTTGCGCCAGTGCGGCCCAGCGCTGCCGGATGTTGCCCAGGTGTCTGGTGGCCAGATCCAGCTTGGCCTGCAGGATGGCGCGATTTTCCGCGCTGTCGTCGTAGTCCTCTTCCTGCTTCAGTTCTTTCAGATCACCCGACAGGTGTTCGATAAAGGTGTCGACACTGACCAGCTTGTTGGCAATCGACTGCTCGATGTTGATGCGTTCGATGCCCAGGCTGTAATCACTGAGCCGTTCCAGTGGTATCACGACATCTTCATTGATCTTGAATGCATTGGTATGTGCAGAAATCGCGGCAGTTCGTGCCCGGTCCAGCCAGAAATGCCGGCGTGCTTCAGGGCTGGATGCGATAAAACCTTCGCCGTTACGCTTCTTGACACGCTTGACGACCTCGGTAATGACAGCATCGAGAGCCGGTTCATCATCACCGGCAATGTCGGCCAGCAGTACCATGCGCGGGCGTTCACGTCCCGGTGTCTTGGTCGCGTAGCGCACCGCCTTGATGTAGCGTTCGTCCAGATGTTCGAGCCCGGCGAGCACAACGTCTTCAGCCTGTTCGACATAATCTTTCAGTTCAACAATCGCCGGTATGGCCCGGGAGAGTTCGGTGCCGAAGAATTCCAGGCACACTGTGCGCGTGTGTCTCGGCATGCGATGCAGGATGAAACGCGCCGAGGTGATGATGCCGTCACAGCCTTCTTTCTGGATTCCGGGCAGGCCCGAAAGGAACTTGTCGGTGACATCCTTGCCAAGTCCGGCCTTGCGAAAGGTGGCGCCCGGCATGCGCAGCATGTGCGGCTGGCCGAGCGGGGTCTTGCCGTCGGGCTTGTAGCTGTGGATACAAAACACCACTTCGTCCTGTTCGTGGATCTTGCCAAGATTGTGGTGATAACGCTCGACTTCGATCCACCTGGCATCGGGTGTCACCATGCGCCAGCTGACCAGGTTATCCAGTGTAGTGCCCCACAATACCGCTTTCTTGCCACCGGCATTCATCGCTACATTGCCGCCGATGCAGGATGCATCCTGCGAAGTCGGGTCAACAGCAAACACCAGGTCATGTTCTTCCGCCAGTTCGGACACACGGCGTGTGACCACGCCGGCGCCGCAATGCACAGTAGGAACGGGGTGATCGACGCCGTTTATGTTTGCCGGGATGATGTTGCCGAGCTGGTCGAGTTTTTCCGTATTGATAACGATCGATCGCGTATCAAGCGGTACGGCGCCGCCGGTATAGCCGGTACCGCCGCCGCGTGGAATGATGGTCAGGCCCAGTTCGATGCAGGCCTGGACAATCTCTGCAACTTCGCTTTCATTGTCGGGTGATATCACCGCGAACGGGAACTCGACGCGCCAGTCTGTGGCATCGGTGGCGTGTGATACCCGGGCAAGCCCGCCAAAATCAATATTGTCCTTGCGCGTGATGCGCTTGAAGCGTTTGCGTACCTGGTCGCGCAGTAGCCTGTCTTCATCGAACTGGCGGGCAAACAGGTCGACAGCCTCGGTGGCGGCCTGGTGTAATGCCAGCGCCTGCTGGTTGTCGCCGGCACGCGCCTTGATCTGCCCAAGCCGGTGGTGCATGGCATCGATCAGGGAATTCAGGCGGTTCCGGTTTTCCAGCAGGTCCTCCTGCAGATAGGGATTGCGGGTAACGACCCACATATCGCCAAGGACTTCGAACAGCATGCGTGCTGATATGCCGGTGTTACGTTGATGACGCAATTCGTTGAGTATTCCCCAGAAACGCTCGCCAAGAAAGCGGATCATAATCTCGCGATCTGAGAACGAGGTATAGTTATACGGGATCTCGCGGATACGTTCTGACATGAGTTAACTATTGCGTGTTGGCGACTGACAGCTGACCGGCAAAAAGCCTATTCTAGCTGAAACTGAAGCCCGGCTGGTCATTCGATGACGAGACGCATACGATTAACGGGGTCCTGGTCTGCCGCATACCAATGACACATATAAAATTCTAGAAAAATTACTGCGTCAGCAGTGCATACAGGCGCGGCAGTTCTTTCGGTAAGCGCTTTGGATCGTGTACCACGACGTAACTGCCCTTGCCGAAGATATACGGTAAATAATCATTGCCTTTTTTATCGATAGTGACACAAAACGGAATCAGACCTGCCTTGCGAGCAGCAATGACCGCCTGGCGGGTATCCTCAACGCCATACCGGCCTTCGTACTGATCGAGATCATTGGGCTTGCCGTCAGTCAGTACCAGCAGAAGGCGTTTGCCGTTACCCGCGGCGACCAGCTGGCGGGCGGCATAACGAATACCGGCTCCAAGCCTGGTGTAATAACCGGGTTTTATTGCATTAATGCGTCCGCGGATGCGGCCATCATAGTGTTCGTCAAAGTCTTTTATCGCATGCACGCGGACAGGATCGCGTTTACGCGTGGAGAAGCCATAAAGTGAAAAGCGGTCGCCGGTAGCATGCAGGCATTCGCCGAAAAGAAAAAGGCTGTCGCGGATAACATCGATAATGCGATGCCTGTCGTCAACCCAGGTATCTGTCGACAGTGACAGGTCGGCAAGCAGCAGGCAGCACAGGTCGCGGTCACCACTGCGCAATTCACGATAGAGACTGGTTGCTGATACCTGTTGTCCGGCTGTTCTGTCGCTGATGAAACGCAGGTAGGCGTCGAGATCGATATCCTGGCCCTCGCTCTGGGCGCGGTGCCAGACTTTTGCCGGCGCCAGCGCCTGGAACTGGCTGCGCATCTTGCGTGCTGTGCGCGACAGGTGGGTCGGCAAGGCGCAGGGATCGGCTGCATCAGCCCGCATAATGACCACGCGGCAGCGATCGGGCATCAGCGCCTGTTTCTTCCAGTCCCATTCCGGTAGCCGGATACCGTCATCGACTACCGTATCATCTTCGCTGGCTGACGGCAGATCCAGGTCGAACTTGAGGCTGGCTTTTGCTGCCGTGCCGTTACGTGATATCGACAATTTATCGAGATCCCTGGCCACGTTTTCAGCACGGTCGACATCGTCTTCTTCTTCGGAGCCGCGATCAACATTGACGAATTCGCCCATGGTGAAAATGTTTTCCATGCGCACGGTCACCAGGCCGCGATTGTCTTCGGGTTCATCCACATGTTCTGCTTTTCGACGGCCGATATCATCGAGTTCACGCATGTTTTCATCATGTTGTTGATGATGTGTGTCATCAGTGCCACTGGAAGGGCCTCCGGCTAATCGGTTAGAGGCTGAAGGCGGGTCAGGATGCAGCCATAACGGTACGGCCTGCACAGGCCGTTTGCTCGCAGGCAGTTGCTGCAGGCTGCCGGGATCCAGCAGGGCCTGTTGCACTGCCTGTTCAGCTCTGGCCTGGTCGGCCGGCAGTGAATCGATAGCGGGGCGCTGCAATAAATGCTGATTCACCAGACGCTGATAACGCGAAACGAGACCGGGAAAACGTTGCAGCACACGCAGTGTCAGTTGCTGGTTGAGATAAAACCAGTTGTCATTAGTGTTGGCGTCATTACCGCTACAGGCCCCGAGCGCCGCCAGCCAGAAGTACATGTCCCGGTTGAGTTCGCTCCGATCAAAACAGGCGATTGCCGGCGGCAGTTTCAAGGCGCATTCATCCCGCCATGCCAGCTGGATGCGCGTGTTGGTTCCGGCCAGTCTTTGCATCCAGTTTCTGACAGCGGGGTTCGCGGTGGCATCTGCCGCCTCGATCTGCAACCCGCCGTTACCGCCAAGTGCTCTGAAAAAGATCGCGAGCGTGTTGTTGACTTCTGCAAGGCTGACTGAGGCATGTGGATAACGTTTGTCAGCTATCCGCGTAATCATCTTGTGCCAGAGCTCGCCAACCCATTCTTCCATGACGTTATCCTGATTTGTGATCGGCAGCGTTTTGCTTTACGTATGATGCCGGGAAACCCATTGGTGGTTCAGACAGTTGCTCGGCAGCATCACCGTCAACCCACTTGAGCAGGCTTTGCGCCGGATCACCATGCTGTACCTGGGTGCAGGCGGAAATGCATTCGCCGCATTCCGTGCAGGTAAACATTTTTCGTTTGATCGTTCTCGGTTGCAGGCGCATGGGGCAGGCATTGTCACAGGCGTTGTTGCATGATTTGCAGGCTTGCGCATTCTGCCGGTTGAATGCAATGACCATCGCACGGCGGTTGGCCATCCATGCCAGGCTTTGAAAAAGGCCGACTGCACAACCAAACCGGCAAAACAGGTGGCGTGCCAGCAAGAATTCGATCACGAAGGCAGTGGTGGCGGCTGTCAGAAAAATCCCCTGGTTGCGCGTCAGCTCGCCATGCAGGATGTTGCTGTATATCTCGAATGGCGGTAACAAATAGGTGAGTAAACTCACTGACCAGACAAAGGCGAATGTAAGCGCTGCCAGTACTGTCGGCAGCAGGTAGATGTGACTGCTTTTCAGGATGCGGCCATCGGGCTGTTTTGCCGGCAGCGTTTCCCTGTCCCAGATGCTGGGTTTGCCGATGGCGCGTCGCATCAGGCTGTTGATCATTTCGACCACGGAAAAGTGCGGACAAAACCAGCCGCAGTAAATGCGTCCCCAGCGCCAGGCGACAAATATAAAACCGACAGCAGCCAGCAGGATGGGGATCAGGCCGAATATCAGCAGATTAGCAGCAGCATCGAGCGCGCTTGCCTGGCCGCGCTGCACAGCGTCCAGCTGCAATGTCCAGTCATGTCCGAACAGAATAAAGTTACCAACAGTCAGGTCGTAACGGAATATATCCAGCGGCGGTGCCAGGATGAAAAGGGCAAAGAAGCCGACCTGGGTCAGCGATCGCCAGCGTTGTATGTTTGTTCTTTGCATGTCGATTGCAACCGGGCGGATATCATTGCGGGCAGTTGTCGGGCAGGTCGCGTCCGAATACAGGATAGCGCCAGCACTTTCCGGCCATCGCCCTGGCCAGGCCGAGTACTCCGAACAGCACCATGGTGGCGTGAATGATGGTGAACACAATGACAACGATTACCCATATAGCAACAGCCTCCAGTCCCCATACTCTCAATAGCATGATCATGCCGGCAAAGGCAATGAACACGATGGCTATGCCGATGCTTGCCGCTATGGTTTGTTCCAGGTGCGATTGAGCTAACGGTGGAGCATCACCGTGTTTTTTCAGGTAGATGAAGCCCAGAATAATGAAGCCAAGAAAGGGGATAATCAGCAGGTTGGCGACGTAAAGCGACTCGGCCAGGGTGGCGAGTTGTTTGCCGTCAACGCTGTTATCAATGGCGCTGTTGTCATCCAAGTGTGGCATCGACAACCTCGAGCAAGGCTTGCAGGGTTTCGTCGTCATCGGTCAGGGGTTCTACCAGGGCTGCCTGGCAGGCTTCACGCATGGCCACGCCGCTTTTAATCAGGGTAGCTGCATACACCAGCAGGCGGGTCGACGCACCTTCTTCGAGGTCGTGATCCTGCAGTGCGCGTAATGCGTTGCCAAGCTGTACCAGTCGCTGTGCCAGTTCGCGATCAATACCGCTTTCCCCGACAAGCACTTCGGTTTCGAGTTCGGCTTCAGGAAAATCGAAGCTCAATGCAACAAAGCGCTGGCGGGTGCTCGGCTTCATGCCTTTCAGCAGGTTCTGATAACCCGGGTTGTATGACACCACCAGCATGAATTCAGGCGGTGCTTTCAGTATCTCGCCGGTTCGTTCCAGTGGCAGCATGCGCCGGTCATCAGTCAGTGGATGCAGCACGACCGTTGTGTCCTTGCGTGCCTCCACAACTTCATCGAGGTAACAGATGGCGCCTTCACGGACAGCACGCGTCAGCGGGCCATCACTCCAGTAGGTGCCACGGTCACCGATCAGGTGCCGACCCACGAGGTCGGCGGCAGTGAGGTCGTCATGGCAGGCGACGGTATATAACGGACGGCCAAGGCGAGAGGCCATATGTTGAATAAAGCGTGTTTTGCCGCAACCGGTGGGCCCCTTGATCAGCATGGGCAACTGGTTGTTATAGGCGTGTTCGAACAATGCCACTTCGCCGCCCTTGGCGCAGTAGAAAGGGTGCTCGCCCTGGCCTGGTTTCGTGTTAATTGAGTGCATATCCACTTTATCCTTTCTCCCGCTCAGCTTGCGCTGACAAACGCCCAGGTAATCATGCTGCCGGGTACAGCCAGCCAGGTAATGATTACCCAGCGCCAGATTCCATGCACACCCTTCAGTCCCATGTAGTAGTCGCCGATCAGCAGACCTTTGAACAGTGCAAAGAACAGCACCGGCAGTGCTATATGCAAGCCAGTAAGGCCGGTCTTTCCAAGCAACCATGTTGTCACAGTTAACGCCATCAACACGACATATACAAGGGTGCAGGGTCGTATCGGATAGCGGTATTCATTGTCGTTCGCCGTATGCATGTGTCGCCCGCGCCGCTAGCGCATGATGTATACCAGTGGGAACAATATCAGCCAGACGATGTCAACCATGTGCCAGTAACTGGCCCCGGTTTCAACGCCGGTGTGTTCGTTGGCACTGTAATGGCCGTATTTGGCTTTAACGGCAACCGCACCCAGAATTATCATGCCCATCAGAACATGCATGTAATGAAAGAACGTCAATGATAGGTAAAACATGTAAAACGTGTTGGTTCTGAGGTTCACTCCGCCAGCGTAATGGTGTGCATATTCGCCAGACTTGATCACGATGAAGATTACGCCCATAAGGATTGCCGCAACGATCCATCTGACGCAGTGTTGCACCTTGCCCTGGCGAATAGCTGCAACGGCACGCATCACGAAGTAACTGCTGGTGATCAGTGCCAGCGTATTGATCATGGCTGCGTTTGTATCCAGTGTCTGCTGATAGGTGTTGAACAGCTCGACATGGTTGGCACGTGTGAACGCGTAAGCAGAGAAGAAGACAGCAAATACCAGCAGTTCTGCCAGGATGAATATCCAGATTGCGAGGTCACCCGGTGGATAAGTTGATCCTGATGCTTTCATGCCAGGGGCCTCCGTGCCCGTGACATGATGAGCAGTAGTGAAATCACGCTTCAGATCAGGCCTCCTCGGGCTCGGCACCGCCGACGAAGAAACTGGTTGCATACAGGATCAGCCCGACCAGGAACACAATGCCGGCCACCTCACGCATCCAGTAGAAGATCTCGATTTTCTCCTGTACCACCATGAACGGCTGGGGATCGCTGCTGTAACGCTGGATATAGACCTGCAGCACGCCAGCAGCGGTCAGGAACAGGGTGATGAACACCATCGACACGGTCATCAGCCAGAACGACCACATTTCCACCACCTGCGACTTGTTGCTGTTGGCGGCATCACGGCCGCGCAGCATCGGCATCGCATAGGAGATCATGGTGATTACGATCATCACGTAGGCGCCGTAGAAAGCCATGTGGCCGTGGGCGGCAGTAATCTGGGTGCCATGGGTGTAGTAGTTAATCGGCGACAGCGTATGCATGAAGCCCCAGACACCGGCGCCGAGGAAAGCCATTACCGCAGTACCGAGTGCCCATAACACGGCGGCCTGGTTCGGATGATTGCGACGCCGGCGATTCACCATGTTGAACGCGAACACGGTCATCATGAAGAATGGAATCGGTTCCAGTGCGGAGAAGATGGACCCCCACCACTGCCAGTATTCCGGTGCGCCGATCCAGTAATAGTGGTGGCCGGTGCCGATGATGCCGGTGATCAAGGTCATGGCGATGATCACGTAGAGCCATTTCTCGATGACTTCACGGTCAACACCGGTTGTCTTGATCAATACAAAGGCGAGTATCGAACCGAGGATCAGTTCCCACACGCCTTCCACCCACAGGTGCACAACCCACCACCAGTAGAACTTGTCCTTGACCAGGTTGTCCGGGTTGTAGAAGGAAAACAGGAACAGCAGGGCGAGGCCAACCAGGCCGATCAGCAGTACCAGGCTGACAACGGTCTTGCGCCCCTTGAGTATGGTCATACCGATGTTATAGAGAAATGCCAGGGCGACGACGACAATGCCGAGCTTGGTGATCGTCGGTTGCTCGAGGAATTCTCGTCCCATGGTCGGCAACAGGCCATTGCCTGTCATTTCAGCCAGGGTGGCGTAGGGTACCAGCAGATAGCCCAGTACCGTGAGGGCACCGGCGACCAGGAATACCCAGAACATCAGGATGGCCAGTCCCGGGCTGTGCAGCTCGGTTTCCGACTCTTCCGGCACCAGGTAGTAGGAGGCCCCCATGAAGCCGAACAGCAACCAGACGATAAGCAGGTTGGTATGGACCATGCGTGCAACGTTGAACGGAATTTCCGGAAACAGGAAGTCACCGACGACATACTGGAGTCCGAGGATTACACCGAACAGGATCTGGCCGATAAACAGCCCGATCGCGGCAATGAAGTAAGGCTTTGCAACAGCTTGTGATTGATATTTCATGATTATGTATCTCCCTGACTAGCCCTGGATATTAGGTGGCCAGTTAGCCGTGTTGATTTCGGAAGAGTATTTGAGAAACTCGGCAACAGCATTGAGCTCTTCTTCACTCAGGTTGAATTGCGGCATACTGCGGCGACCCGGAATGCCTTCCTTCGGCCGGCTGCGGATAAATCCCTTGATAGCCTCGGTGCTGCCAAATCGTTTGTACACATTGCCAAGCTCCGGTGCAAAATAGGCGCCTTCACCCAGCAGGGTGTGGCAACCGATGCAGTTATTTTCTTCCCAGACGAGCTTGCCCAGTGCAACCTCTTCGGTAATGGCGCCTCGATTGTCCCGTTCAGGCAGAGCCGAATTGGTGTCAAAAGTAAGCGCCAGAAACAACAGGATGAAGAACACGCTGCCACCATAAAAGATGTTGCGCGCCATCGATTTTGTGAATGTTTGTGACATGCCCTCAAGCCTCCTTATATGGATAAGTCAGGCGAGTTTGGGCTCCAGTACGTCGATTCGTACATGACTTAGGTCAAGCCACTCAGGCCGATGCGACGTTTGTTGATGTGGGTTAAGAACAGGAGGGCGGTTGTCTGATATATCAGGTTTCACTGATAAATGATCCGTGGTATCAAAGACAAAGCAGGGTAGTGACAGCTGTATACTGTCATTCAGGAGAAATGCGCTTGCGTTTTGTTGCTTTGGTGTAACTATCACTGCTCGGGGCTATGTTGACACTTCTCAACGATCAGGCATTGAAATGCAACAACACACTGACAGTCATGAATTCGATGTGCCACTGTTGAAACCGGTGTTTCGCGGGCAGAAGAATTTACGTATTGCGCTGGTGGGTATGCCCAATAGCGGAAAAAGTACATTATTCGACGCCGTGTCCGCGACTTCTGTGCAGACCGCAGAGCTGACGGGAACTCATCGCATCTACTCGGAGTGCCCGGTGCAGATAGGATTTGACGAAGCGCGGCTGGTATCTCTTCCCGGCATCCAGTCATTGCATAATCTACCGCATGATGATCGCGTGACACTGCAGTACCTCCTGTGGGGTGATCAACGGCCACTGATCTCGGCACACGAGCATGGCGAGCCTCCGGCACCGTTTGCGCCACCCGATGTCATTATCCAGGTGATGGATGCCACTGCACTCGAACGACATCTGGAACTTACCATTGAATTGACCCGGCTCGGTAAGCCAATGGTGCTGGCACTGAATATGATGGACGAGGCCCGCAGAAAAGGTGTGCATATTAATAGCCGCACGTTGAGTGAGCAGCTCGGCATACCCGTGGTGCCCACGGTTGCACTTATGGGGCATGGCATAGCTGAGCTGTTCACTGCGGCGGCAAATGCTGTCAGGCAAGGGGAATGTCCGCATCCCCAGCGGCCAGGTGATTACATCATGGAATCATTGAAGCCGTTGAATAAAGCATTGCACGACCCCGAACTGCAGAAAGCATTTCGCGTGCCTTACTCATTTCTGTTAATGCAGTTGGCAGCTAACGACAGCTACTTCGTGAATGAGTTGCAGCAGCATTTTCCACAGCGTCTGCCTCAGCTCATGCAATTGCGCGCCGAGGCGGAACAGTCTCTGCCGCGACCACTGGAGGAAGAGTTGCATGCAGATCGTCATCATCGTGCCGCCACCCTGTTTGAAACTGTCAGCCGGCTTGGCCCGCCTGTGGAAGGTCGCAGGTGGCGCTACTGGCTGGATGAGTTGTTTCTGCACCCACGCTGGGGCTTGATTGGCAGCCTGGCTGTCTTTGCAGTGGTATTATTCGTCGTTTTCGAAGGCAGTGTCTATCTCGACAGCCTGACGGCGGCAAAACTCATTGACTGGGTATCCCCCTGGCAGCCGCAAACGACGATTGGTGTCGTCGGCCGTGCGGTGGCAGACGGGCTTGTCGGACTGATCGGTATCGTTATACCTTATATGATCCCGCTGGTGTTGTTGCTCGTCTGGCTTGAGGAGGCGGGTATCATGCAACGTATCGCCTTTGTTCTGGACCGGGGATTTCACAAGATTGGTCTGCATGGCGGTGTGGCGCTGCCATTCCTGCTTGGCCTCGGATGCAATGTCCCGGCCATTGCCGGCACCGCGGCGGTAGCCAGCGGCCGTGACCGCATTGTCGCATCGTTGCTGATTACTTTTGTTCCGTGTTCGGCGCGTTCCGCGATTATTCTTGCAATCGGGGGAAAGTACCTTGGTGGCCTGGGCGTGTTCGCGGTCTTCATGCTGACGATTATTGTAATCGCGATACTGGGCAGGTTGCTCAGTTGGCGGTATCCCGAGACGGGACCCGGGCAGGTCATCGAGATTCCACATTATGCGATGCCATCCGCACGTTCGCTGATCAGCAAGACATGGATGCGCACCAGCGACATCCTGACCATCGTCACACCATTGCTGGTCGGTGGCAGCATCGTGCTGGCGCTGCTGAGTCATGTCGGCGCAGACAACCTGATCAATACCCTGTTTACACCTGTCACCAACTGGTGGCTGGGTCTGCCAGCGGTAATGGGTGTGCCCATCCTGTTTGGCGTGCTACGCAAGGAACTCTCATTGCTGATGATCTATCAGGCGCTGGGTAGTTTCGAGATTGGCAATTACCTCGACTGGGTTCAGATCATGACCTTCCTGATTTTCCTGACTTTCTATATTCCCTGTATATCGACATTTGCCGTGATGCTCAGGACCATCGGACGCAAGGAGGCATTGTTCTCGATCGTACTGTCCATTGGTGTGGCGCTGTTAATCAGTGGAGTGGTGCGATTACTGCTGGAGGGTGTCAGCATAATCCTCGTTTAATGTGCAAGTAATTGTCCTGGCTGTCCGGGGAAACGTTTAGATAGAGCGCGTGAACATCTGGTTGTTACTGCTATCTCCAGCGTTTATGCTCAAACCTGCACAAGGACAACGGTTTATCAGAGCTTCATGATTACTATCGCGACCCGAACATTTCCCCTGCTTCTCGGCATTGGTTTGCTGCTTGTCGGCATTGGCCTGCAGGGAACCCTGCTTGCACTGCGCGCCAATATCGAGCAATTTTCCCTGGCCATGACCGGTTTCATGATGTCGGCTTATTTCATGGGTTTTATTACCGGCAGCTATCTCTGCCCCGTACTGATCCGCCAGGTCGGCCATATCCGCGCTTTTGCTGCCTTTGCAGCTGTTACCGCCGCCGCGGCTGTTATGCACGGTATGCTGATCGACATCTGGTTTTGGACTGCGCTGCGCATCATAACCGGCACGTGTATGGTGGGGCTCTACATGGTGATCGAAAGCTGGTTGAATGCCATGGCTCCCAATGAACAGCGCGGCCGGTTTTTTGCGGTCTACATGATGATCACCTTACTGGCAATGGCGCTGGGACAGTACCTGATTCTGGTAGATGATATCGGCGGCTATCGTCTGTTCAGTCTGACCACCTTGCTGGTGGCGCTGGCGGTGGTACCCGTCGCGCTGACACGTATCGTGCAGCCTGCGATGGGCGTGGTGAAATCCATTGGCCTTGGGCATCTGTATACAGTGAGTCCGCTGGGTGTCAGTGGTGCCCTGATCAGCGGCGTTAACACAGGCGCCTTCTGGGGCCTGGGGGCGCTATTCGCACAACGTATCGGTATGAACGAAACGGGAATTGCGCTCTTTATGAGCCTGACAGTTGTCGGTGGTGTGCTGTTGCAATGGCCGATAGGCCATTTTTCGGACCGCCACGATCGCCGACTGATTCTTGTACTGGTAAGTTTTATCAATGCAGCGATAGCGATGCTGGTGTATTTATCTGTTGAGATTTCGCATCTGCTGTTGATCATGCTGTCAATGGTATACGGTGGTTTTACTTTTTCGCTCTATGGCATCTGTGTTGCTCATACCAATGATCATTTTGATGCTGATCATATACTAGAAGCATCGCGCAGCTTGTTGCTGGTTTATGGTATTGGTGCCGTTATTGGACCAACAATAGCCGGTTTATTCATGCAGCGAATCGGCCCCGGAAGTCTGATGCTGTTTCTGACTGCCACGTTGCTGTTACTTGGAAGCTTTGGTGTTTATCGCCTCTATACAGGACGCAAGATACCGGCCGAAGCGCAAATGGAATATGCACCAATGGTGCGTACTTCCACTATCGTGCTTGAACTTGATCCACGTCTTGATGCCGAAAAAGAACAGCATTGAAGCGGGACATGTAACATATGATTACCGGTGCCATTTGCTCACTTGTTATTGCCCGGATGGATCCAGCTTATGCCTGCTATGTCATATTTGTTAACATAAGCTTAATAACGGCCACTTGAGCAAAAGGTAAATCTGTGAACAGGAAAGTACGCATTCTTATTGTGCTTGTTATTGTCATACTGGTTACAGGTGCTATTTACCGCTGGTATACGATTGAAAAAGTGTCCGACACTACGGCGCTTGTTCTGTATGGCAATGTTGATATCAGGGAAGTTCGTCTGGCATTCAATGGCAGTGAACATGTCAGTGAGATCCTGGTCGAAGAGGGTGACCGTGTAACGAGCGGCCAATTGCTTGCCCGGTTACACACGGAAAGACTGGCGGCCGCCAGGGAGCGTGTGCAGGCTGATGTTGTTGCAGCCAAGGCAGAAGAACATGCGGCACAACTGAGTTTTCAACGGATAAAAAGCCTGGCCGGCAGCAAGCTGGCGTCCAAGGAAGATGAAGACGTGGCTGAAGCGAAAAGCCGGGTGGCAAGCGCACAGGTTACTGCGGCAGAGGCTGCGCTGGCGGAGTCTGATCAGGCTTTAAAGGATGCCGAGCTGCACGCACCTGAAAGCGGCATTATTCGTGAACGCATAGTCGAGCCCGGCGATTTCGTAACACCACAGAAACCGGTACTTACACTGGCATTAATGGACCCGGTCTGGGTCAGGACCTATTTGCCCGAAAGCTATCTTGGCAGGATCAAGCCGGGTGCAGAAGCTTTTATCACGACTGACAGTTATCCCGACAAGGTATATAAAGGATGGATTGGTTCGATATCACCCACGGCCGAATTTACGCCAAAGAATGTTGAAACCCCGGACCTGCGTACGCGCCTCGTATACCAGATGCGCGTATACGCCTGTAATCCCGAGAATGAACTGCGTCTGGGTATGCCGGCAACAGTAACCATACCGACGGATCAAGACACTTTACGAGAGTACAGGCCTGAAGGACGTTGTGCGTCGTCAGCCATGGAATCGCAATGACTGCCGCACCGGCGCTGGAATTCAATGGTGTCACTAAAACATATGTAACGGGTGACGCCACGGTCACTGCGCTCAATAATGTCAGCATCAATGTGCAAGCTGGCAAGATCTGCGGTCTTATCGGTCCGGACGGTGCCGGGAAAACGAGTCTGATGCGTCTTGCTGCCGGCCTGCTAAAACCGGACAGTGGCACCATAAAGGCACCCGATATCGATATCGTCAGCTCACCACTGCAGATGCAATCCACTATCGGTTACATGCCCCAGCGCTTTGGCCTGTACGAAGACCTCAGTGTGCAGGAGAACCTCGATCTGTATGCAGACCTGCAGGGTGTTAACAAGCGGGATCGCTCTCAGCGTTATCAGATGTTGATGCATATGACAGCACTGTCACCCTTCGGTGATCGTCTCGCTGGACAGCTGTCAGGTGGTATGAAACAGAAACTGGGGCTGGCCTGTACACTGATTGGTACGCCACGTCTGCTATTGCTTGATGAGCCAACCGTTGGGGTAGATCCGGTATCGCGACGCGAACTGTGGACAATTATCAGCGAGCTTGTTCATCATGAAGGTGTCAGTGTACTGGTGAGTACTGCGTATCTCGATGAAGCTGAACGTTGTGACAATCTGATCCTTCTGCATGAAGGCGGGATTTTAGGTCAGGGTGATTTGACACACTTCAGTGAACCCATGCGTGATCGAATATTCAAAATCAGCTCCGCTACGACAAGCAGGCGAAAACTGCAGCATCAACTCGATGTTGCCCCCGGTATTGTTGACGCCGTCATCGACAACGAACAGGTCAGAGTGATAACACGTGATACTGGCATGCCTGATATCGCAAAAATAGCTGGTGATGACTCTTCGTTACTTGTTGAGGCTGCAGAACCGACCTTTGAAGATGCATTCGTTGCAACACTGAAACGGCAGCATGGCAGCAGCAACCCACCATTAAGCATACATAATGAAGTTACTGCGACGACGGACACGGTTATCGATGTAAACAATGTGCAAAAACGCTTTGGTGATTTTTATGCTGTCAAAAACATCAGTTTCAATGTCTGTCGTGGTGAAGTGTTTGGTTTGCTTGGTGCCAATGGTGCCGGCAAGTCAACCACCTTCCGTATGTTATGCGGGCTGTTGCCTGCGACGTCGGGGGAGCTGACTGTTGCCGGACGCGATCTGCGCCGTGCCGCGGCGAAAGCGCGCAGCCGGTTGGGATACATGGCGCAACGATTCTCACTCTATGTTGATCTTACTGTCAATGAAAACCTGGGCTTTTTCGCCAGTGCCTATGGTCTTGGTCGCGCGCAACGCAGACAGCGCATAGCATGGGCTCTGGATACTTTTGAGCTTGTTGATTATGCGGACAGTAAAAGCGGTGATTTACCACTTGGCTACAAGCAACGCCTGGCGATGGCCGCAGCGTTGCTGCACGAGCCCGATATCCTGTTTCTCGATGAACCGACGTCGGGCGTCGATCCGTTGGCACGTCGTGAATTCTGGCAACGGATTAATGCCCTGGCAGAATCAGGCGTCACTGTACTGGTTACCACGCATTTCATGGAAGAGGCTAACTATTGCGATCGACTGGTTATCATGGCTGAAGGGGAGGTGCTGGCCCAGGGAACGCCGGTGGAAATGAAGGCCCGCTTCCGTAGCGAGTTACAGCCATCTCCTACAATGGAAGATGCATTCATCGGCCTGCTCGAGAGCCGCAGCAAGCAGCAGAGAGCGAGCGCATGAATTCGATTACAGATACAGGCATGCGCGTACGCGCCATCATTCGCAAGGAAAGCCTGCAGATTTTGCGAGATCCCTCGAGTATTGCTATAGCCTTTGTCATGCCGGTGTTGCTGCTGCTGTTATTTGGCTATGGCGTATCGCTTGATGCAAAGCATGTTCGTCTTGCGCTGGTCGTTGAACAGGCTGATACCAATACCGCCAGCCTGACCGGCGCATTCCAGCACTCGGATTATTTCAATCCGGTTTCATACAATAATATCCAGCAGGCAGAAAAGGCACTGATGGCGCATGATGTCGATGGCATTGTCTGGTTGCGTAATGATTTCAGCACCCGGCTTCTTTCCAGCAGCGATGCAACCATCGGTGTATTCGTCAACGGAGTTGATGCCAATCAGGCACGTATAACGGAAGGTTATATTCAGGGCGTCTGGCAAACATGGCTTTCCAGCTATGCGCGCGAACAGGGACATGATATCGATTTGCCGGTACAGCTTGAGCCGCGTATCTGGTTCAATCCTGCAGTACGCAGCCGTAATTTCCTGGTGCCGGGCCTGATTGCCGTGATCATGACGCTGACTGGAGCCATGCTGACATCCATGGTGGTGGCACGTGAATGGGAACGGGGCACGATGGAGGCGCTGATGGTAACGCCCATCAGGATCTGGGAAATTACACTGGGAAAACTCCTGCCTTACTTTGTACTTGGTATGGGCGGCATGCTGCTGAGTGTGGCAATGGCATTGTGGTTGTTTGATGTGCCGCTACGGGGGTCATTCTGGGTGCTGGCAGCTGCTTCCGCGCTATACATGATGGTGGCGCTTGGCATGGGGCTGTTAATATCAACTATTGCCCGCAGCCAGTTTGTTGCCGGGCAAATTGCTCTGGTCGCGACTTTCCTGCCCGCATTTATCCTGTCGGGCTTCATTTTTCAAATCAGTTCCATGCCTGAGCCGGTACAGGTGATCAC
>JASFVM010000192.1:0-5477 GCA_050049835.1 Gammaproteobacteria bacterium | reverse complement strand
AAAGTATTTTGATCCACGTGTTGAAAGCTCAGTGGTTTTGCTGCCTACTGTAATTCTTACTATGCTGGTAGACCGTATGTACACAGTCTATGATGAGAGTGGCTTACGCATTACACTGGCACGCCTGTTATGGACTGTCGTTTCAGCGGTTGTATCACTTCTTATTCTTGTCCAGACGCATTGGGGAGTATGGCTGGTTTCATATCCGGAAGCACATGCCATTACCATGGCGGTAATTATCCTTGTCGGACAGTATAATGGCCCCAGGCTTAAGAACATGCCGGGCTTCAGCTGGTTGCAGGAACCGGCAAGGAACAAGCGTTCCAGGAAGAGCGATAAACGTCAGTCTTCGCAATCGGGCGAAAGTACGTAAGTGGATCCTGAGTTAACCAGGTAGGAGTCCTCGAGGAAGTTGCGCCCGACAAGTAGCTGGTAGTTCAGGCCGCTGCGATCTACCAGGTTGACTTCCACGTTCTTCAATACATGCCCGATACAGATTTGCAGACTGATAACAGGGCGTGTTTGTTTTTCACCAAAATGCCGTTTTATATTCGAATCCCGTACAACCGGGGCCTCAATCATTACCGACTCGATATCTTTGTTGGTAACGCGAAAGCGCACCCACTTTTTGCCATCACGTTCAAAATAGTCAGGGTCAGGTGCATTGATTGATGAGGTTCTGGCTCCCGTGTCCAGTTTGGCATGAAGCGAAATATTATGTGGTAGCAGGACAGCTTTTTCTATCCAGCCGGCGGTTGCCAGCCCGGATGCAAATGCTTGACATGCCAGCGCGGACAGGAATACCGCGGTTGCCATAATGGTCAGTTGCCTGGATCTTGAGTACGTTATCGCCAATGTGTATTTCCTGAAGGCTTATACAGTCATTAATTCAAGGTGCTCGGGATTAATACAAAGACGGTTGCCACAGCTTTGTTTTACAAGCTTACCTTCAGGCACAGGGCCTATAAAAGCACGGTAACTTGCTGACTGCGCACTGACCAGCTTTGTTCGGCGGTCATCCTGTAATTCCATTACCCGCCCGTAGCCACTGTTCGAAATCTGTCCTTTCCAGAGCCAGCAGCCGCTATCGTTTTCAAGATAGGTCATATTGCGCAGGTTTAGTTGTTTTGGTGTCATTGCTATTACTTGTGTGTTTGTCTGTATCACAAGCGTTGGACAATAATATTAAATATTTGTTTGAGATCCGGCCGGAAATCGATCTTTCCTGACTTTTTCTGTCAAAACATTATAGCCGGCCAGTACCTTACACTACATCCCGTGCTGGTATGATAAAACCACATGATGCGAGGTGATAATGACAAAACTGGGTCATGTTGTATTTTATGTTCGAGATCTTGAGCGCTCGGTCAAATTCTATACCGAAGTTGTCGGTCTCGGACTCAGCGGTAAAATATTCAACAACCGGGCCGCCCTTTTAAGTGGGGGCAGTACGCATCATGAATTGCTGCTGATCCAGGTTGGAGAGGCCGATGGTCCGTTGCACGGTAAACGTATCGGCCTGTATCACGTTGGCTGGAGAATCGGCAACTCCATCGATGATTTGAAAGCGTGCTACTGCAAACTGGATGATCTGGATTATGCCGTGGATGGTTTATCCGATCATACAATCAGCCAGAGCATCTATCTGAGAGACCCTGATGGTAATGAGGTTGAATTGTATGTCGATAATCCGGATTATGACTGGAGAAGCGATGACAGCTGGATGGAAGCGCCGGTAAAGCCGCTGAACCTTGGTAAATAATATTTCAGGCAGGATATGATGAAACTTGTACAGTTTTGTGTCTTGTTGGCAATATTCAGTCCGTTCAAGGTGACTGCTGAGCAAACGGCTGAGATATATGACGGCCATATTCATTACGACCAGGATGTGTGGGAGGCATTGCCACCCGCAGACGCGCTGAAAATGCTCAAAAAGGAAAATATCAGCCGTGCTCTGGTATCGGCTACGCCCACTGAAGGCGCTGAGTTGCTTTACCGGGCAGATCCTGATGTTGTTATTCCTATGCTTCGACCCTACAAGAGCTGGCGTCATCGCTATCTCTGGTTCAATGATCCCGAACTGAAGTCCTACCTGGTCAAACACCTGGAAAGGGTGCCTTATCGTGGTTTCGGTGAATTCCATGTATTCGGTGCAGATGCCGACTCCATTCCCATGGAAGAAATGATCGAACTGGCGCGTGAACGCAAGCTGGTACTGCACCCTCACACCAACCTGGAAGGTATGCGCATCATCCTGCAGAAAGCACCTGATATTGTGGTGATGTGGGCACATGGCGGGTTCGATGTTCCGGTGAAAACCCTGCGAGAACTGCTGGACGAGCATCCTGAATTCTACATTGAACTGTCGTTGCGTGAAGGTATGCTCGATACCGACGGGCAGTTAACACCAAAGTGGAAGCAGTTCCTGATCGATTACCGCAAGCGCTTCCTGGTTGGAATGGACACCTACAAACCAAGCCGTTGGGCCGACCTCCCCGGGATCGCCGCTGAAACACGTGACTGGCTGTCACAATTACCGGAAGATGTTGCCGTAGATATCGCGCGTAATAACCTGGATCGATTGTTTCCACGATGACAGATCGCTATGTAAAAGCCGTTGCCGTCGTTGTTTTAATAACGCTTGTTACCGCCTGTTCTTTCAAGACAGTTTACAACCGACTCGATTACCTGATACCGGAATATGTTGAAGGTGTGGTCACGTTTGATGAGGTGCTGGAGGAACAGCTGGAAAAAAGGACCGGTGTCTTGCTGCACTGGCACCGTAGTACGCAGCTAAAACAGTACGCCGACTGGTTGCAGGCATTACAGGGCGATATCGATGCCGGCCTGACGGAACAGCAACTGGAACAGCGAATTAACGAAATGGAAGTGTTCTGGCTGTCTATTGTCAGCAGACTCAATAACGAAATGGCATATTTGCTGCCACTGCTGGATGCTGAACAACAGGAAGAACTGTTCATCTATCTTGAAGACAGTAATGAAGAGTACCGGGAAGCATATATTGAACTTGATGAGCATGAACGTATCGATGGCTATGCCGAGCGCCTTATCGATACTTACGAAAACTGGATCGGTGAGCTGACAGATGATCAGCTGCTGGCAGTCGAGCAGGCGGCGGGCGAGTTGCTCAGCACGGCTGAGCTGAGATTACAACGACGACACATCTGGCAGCAGGGCATCAGGCAAATACTGGCCAGCAACGATAGCCATTATGACAAGAGCGAACGACTGCGGCTGTTTCTGTCAGGATTTGAAAAAGAAACGGACGGGCCTGTTAAGGAAGCAACGAAAACCAATCGGCAAGTCATGATCCGGCTGACAGTCCGGATTGCACACAGCATGGTAGACGAGCAGAAGCAGTATTTCATCAGCAAAACCGATGGCTATATCCGGATTTTTACGGAACTCGCAGAAAACCGCTAGTTATCAGCCGGAGAATCATAATCAATTACTTGCTGCCGTTTCTACCAGGTAGATGTATATTCCCATCTGCAATAAATCTGTAATACTGATGTAATAATCGCTGTTTAGCATCGCTACATTCAAAAACAACATAAATGTATTGAATGGAGTGGACTATGAAAATGCATGCACTTGCCGCAGCACTGGGCCTGGCTCTTGCAACTACTGCACAGGCACTGCCAACAGAAAAATCATCACTTTCAATGGAAGTTATCGGCCAGTATCAGACCGGTGTCTTTGATGACGGTGCCGCCGAGATTGTTGCCCACGATGCATTGAACCAGCGCATATTCGTAATCAATGCCGGTGCCGCAACGGTAGATGTACTTGATATCAACGATCCGGAGAATCCGCAAAAGATTGGTGAAATCGATGTCACCAGTCTGGGAGATGGTGTCAACAGTGTCGCTGTGAATAAACACATAGTTGCTGTCGCTATCGAATCAGATCCCAGGCAGGATCCAGGTAAGGTAGCATTTTTTGATGCGACTGACCTTTCCTACATCAATCATGTTGAGGTAGGTGCGCTGCCTGACATGGTGACATTTACACCTGACGGACGCTATGTGCTGGTTGCGAATGAAGGTGAACCTGACGATGATTATCTGGTAGATCCTGAAGGTTCTGTCAGTATCATTGATTTACGTTACGGACCCATGCATGCAAGCGTTCGCACGGCGGACTTCAGCGAATACGATGGCATGGAGGACACCCTGCGCGCTCAAGGTATACGTATATTCGGCCCGGGTGCGAGTGCATCACAGGATCTTGAGCCGGAATACATTACAGTTGCCCGCAATTCCCGTCATGCCTGGGTCAGTCTGCAGGAGGCAAATGCCCTGGCAGTGATCGATATCCGCAAAGCTAAAATCACGGATATACTTCCACTTGGTACAAAAGATCATAGTCTTCCGGGTAATAAACTTGATGCCAGTAATGAAGATGGCCCCACGAATGATGGTGTAATCAATATTACCAACTGGCCGGTGCAGGGTATGTATCTGCCAGATGCTATTGCCAGTTACAGTTATCGTGGTAAAACCTATGTAGTGACTGCCAATGAAGGCGATAGCCGTGATTATGATGGCTACAGCGAAGAGGTACGCGTCAAGGATATCGTGCTTGATCCTGTAGTATTTCCCAACGCGGCTGAATTGCAACAAGACGAAAACCTCGGTCGTTTAAAAACCACGATTGCAAATGGTGATATTGATGGAGACGGAGAGCACGAAGTCATTTATGGCTATGGCGCACGTTCATTCTCGATCTGGACAGGAAACGGTGAATTGGTATATGACTCAGGTGCTGATTTTGAAAATATTACAGCAAATCAGTTGCCTGATGATTTCAACAGCACCAATGACGAGAATGGCAGCTTTGACGATCGTTCCGACGACAAGGGTCCGGAGCCCGAAGGCATCGCGCTCGGTAAGATTGGCGGCCGTACCATCGCCTTCATCGGCCTTGAACGTGTTGGTGGCATCATGGCTTATGATATTAGCAATCCAAACGAGGTGCAGTTCCTGGATTATATCAACTATCGTAATTTCAGTGTTGATGCGACCATCGATGATCCGAACTCGACGGATCCGGATGATGTGCTGACCAACCCGCTGGTTGGCGACTTGGCTCCCGAAGGTCTGGTCTTTATTCGTGCAAGCAAGAGCCCGAACGGCAAGCCTTTACTGGTGGTAGGCAATGAGGTCAGTGGTACAACAACAATCTTTGAAATTGATGTAGAGACTCCACGCAAGGGCGAGTTCAGGCACTGACAGGCGTGCGTGCAATAGCCTGCCTCCCGAAACGGAGGCAGGCATTTTTATAAAATATTATTGACCAGCAATCACTAATCACAGTTCACTGCTTTTCCAGCAGAGGCTTCAATCCGGCCCAGACATTTTTCATGATCTGAGGTTGTGCTTCGGCTTTTGGATGAACGCCATCTTCCTGCAACATGTCACGATTTTCCGCAACCTGGTCGAGAATACGTGGAA
>JASFVM010000191.1:0-5505 GCA_050049835.1 Gammaproteobacteria bacterium | reverse complement strand
AAATAACGAAATTATTCATCTCAAACAGAGCCTGCGCAGCCTCTATCACTATGATATTACGATTTACCCGTTACAGGAGTCGCAGGCCGGGGTTGTTATCCTGGTCGATGATATAACAAAGCAGGCCGCAGCTGAAAAGATGTTGATTCATAATGATAAAATGTCATTTATGGGTGAACTGGCCTCGGCCATGGCTCATGACATCAATATGCCATTGCAGGCAATGATGATGGATTTGAGGCGTTTTCAGCGGATTATCAGCGGCTCGAGTGAACCACAGCAAATCTCCGGTAGAGATCAGGAACAAAAACTCAATAGCATCATCATGGACATGTCCGCCAAGGGCGAGCAGGTAGCGACCATTATCAGTAACTTACTGGCCTTTGCCCGAAGCCGTAATGGCAAAAAGCAGATGGCTGATATCGTTGATGTGATGAAAAATACTGTCAGCCTTGCCAATGAAGTCGTTTCTATCTCTGATGAACTGCCTTTTAACCAGATCAAACTTGAGCTGAATTTCGAAAAGAACCTGCCCCCGGTGCCCTGCTATATCACCGAACTACAGCAGGTTTTCCTGAGTCTGTTTCGTCATGCCTGTCATGCGCTCGCGCTGAAAAAAGGAACTGAGGGTTTCGAGCCGATGATCAAAATCATCCTGTCCAAGAGTTATGACAACCTGTGGATTAAAATCCAGCACAATGGTTGTGGACTGACAGCTGAAGAGCAGATGAACCTGTTTGAGCCTTTTTTTACCGGCAAGTCCGCAGCAGAGGATTTTGACGCCGGTCAACGCCTCTCTTTCTCGTATTACATTGTGACCGAGCAGCACCAGGGCAATATGGCGGTTACATCTGATATTGAGCTTGGATCTACCATCCATATTCAGCTGCCGATCAACCATCATGCGTTTAATGTTCCATTGCAGAACAGGCCTTGATCGAAAACACAACAAAGACACAGGGTTCAGTCCCATTTTAGTCTTACTCCGGGCATAGGCTTTGCGCTTTTGTGTAAAATGTCAGGCCTGACGCCGATACATAGCAAACGGGAGGCATATACTAGTGCGAATATTTTTTGCTGGAGGTGGCAACTGCACTGAATATATTGCCAGGCGTCTGATTCGCGAAGAACATGACCTGGTCCTGGTCGAGCATGATGAAGAACGCTGTTCCCAGCTCAGCGAGAAGCTCGACGCCCAGATTATCCAGGGCAAGGTTGACAGCATCGAAGACTGGATGCGGGCCGGGCTCGCTGATGCCGACATGTTCATGGCCTGCACCCAAAATGACGAAACCAATGTTCTCGCATGCCTCATTGCCAACGATATCGCACCTGATGCATTGAAAGCTATCCGCCTGCGAAATCCCGAATACGAACGATTCAAGCAGACATTCGACAGGGTTGGTTTACGGGTTGACCGGGTCATACATCCCGAAACCGACATGGTTAATCGCATCCTGCGCGTGATCACCGTGCCCGGTGTATCCGATATTCGCAACTTTGCCGACGGCCGCATCAGTCTTTTCAGCATGAATCTGGAGAAAAACAGCCCTCTGGTGGGGATGAAGATTGGCGAATTTGCACAAAATGTCGGCGCTGGCGCTGCCATGATCGCAGTGGTCTTTCGCGGCAATGAGGCAATCATACCCGATCCGCAGGATGTGCTGTCTTCAGGAGATCATGTCTATATCATCACTGATACGGAACTACTTGACCAGACACTGGCAAGTATCGACATCCACCGACGCCCGCAAATTAAAGAAGTCTATATTACCGGTGGCGGTGAGGTCGGACTCGAGCTGGCACGCGCCCTCGAAAAGAAAAAAGTAGCAGTGAAACTGTTTGAAGTCGATGCAAAGCGTTGTGATTACCTGGCGACGCAGCTCGCGAACACGGTCGTGATTAATGCTGATGGCACAAACCAGGAGATCTTGCTCGAAGAGCAGGTCGACGGTATTGATGCATTTATTTCGCTGACCGGAGACGAGGATGCCAACCTGATTGCCTGCCTGCTGGCACGGCGCATGAACGTGGAGAAAGTGGTGCCGTTGGTGACCAGCATCAACTATCTCGAACTGGCGCAGCGCCTGGGAATAAATACAACGGTCAACCCTCGCATCAAGGCCGCCGATGCACTGCTGGAATTTATACGCAAGGGTGGCGTACTGTCAGTTCGAACACTGGGTGAAGAAAAAGTGGAAGCAATCGAACTCGAAGTACCGGAGAACTCGCGCTACATTAACAAACCCCTGCAGAAACTTGATCTGCCGGCAGGCAGCAAGCTCGGCGCTATTGCGCGTCCGGATGGCACGGTATTGATTCCCGATGGCGATACCATCATTCATACCGGTGACCATGTCGTCATATTTGCACAGGAAGGCACGGTCAGAAAACTGGAGAAACAGATCCTGGCCGTGAAGAGCTAAGCCTGTGGTTACACATCAGGTTGATTATCGCACCATCGCATGGGTACTGGGCAGTTTTCTGGCCTCGCTCGCAGGCTGTATGCTGGTACCTTACTGCTATGCATTGTTAACCCGTCAGGCAGACCAGTCAGTATTTCTACAGGCAATGCTGGTCACAACCGCTGCGGCTGTCATGTTGATGATGTTCGGCCGTCACCGCGAGCGCCGTGACCTGCAACACAGGGAAGGTATCCTGCTGGTATCACTGATCTGGATAGTGGTCTGCGTATTCGGTGCACTTCCATTTTACTTTTCCGGCAGCTTCGAGCGATTTACCGACGCCATGTTCGAAGCCACATCCGGCTTCACCACTACCGGCGCTACTGTCCTTGCCGATATCGACGGTTTGTCACAGCCACTGCATTTATGGCGCTGCTTCAGCCACTGGTTAGGCGGTATGGGAATCGTATTACTGGGAATTGCCATCCTGCCATTGCTGGGTCAGGGCGGAAGTGCACTGTATCGTGCCGAATTCTCGGGGGCGGCATCTGAACGCATGCGTCCACGCATCGTCGAAGCCGCCCGTGCACTATGGCTGCTTTACGTACTCTACACAATGGCCGAAATTGTGTTACTGACTGTTGCCGGTATGCCGCTGTTTGATTCAATCTGTCATGCCTTCTCCACGCTGGCGACCGGTGGTTTCTCAACACGCACGCAAAGTATCGCCGCGTTTCAGAGTCCATTGATAGAGTACATTGTGATCCTGTTTATGTTCCTTGCCGGAGTGAGTTTTATCCAGCACTTTCGCTTATGGATCGAGCATCGGCCACGGACTGTGATCAACGATTACGAGTTCAGGGCTTATTTCCTGCTGGCAATGGTAAGCGCGGCTGTCATTGCGATGATACTGGTTACCAACAATGGCATGTCGTTTGAGCCGGCGCTACGCACTGCCCTGTTCCAGGTAGTATCGATTCTCTCTACCACCGGTTTCACAACAGCAGATTACGGATTATGGCCACCGGCTTTACAGTTATTGTTATTGTTCCTTATGTTTGCCGGCGGTTGCACCGGTTCAACGGCGGGTGGATTGAAGATCGCACGCATGGTGCTGATGCTTCACGTGGTGCAACGCGAGTTTCGCCGCCTCGCAGAACCCAAAGGTGTTTTTCGAATCCGCGCGGGTAAAGAGGTACTGCCGGAACAGGCCGTATCCGGCCTGCTCAATCTGATTTTTCTCGCGCTGGCTGTTTTACTGGTCGCAAGCCTTCTGGTTTCGGCAACCGGAGTGGACATCGTCACAGCGTTCTCCAGTGTGATTGCCTGTCAATTCAATATCGGCCCGGGACTCGGCTCCGTCGGACCTGCCTTCCATTACGGCGCCCTCGACAGTTTTGCAAAGTGGGTGCTGTCGTTCTGTATGATAGCCGGCCGTCTCGAGTTTTATACCTTCCTGATACTGCTGACGCGTATATTCTGGAGCCGATAAAGAACAAGTGTAATCAGGCTTCTTTTATCTGTCAGGACAAGGCAGAAACCGTGATCCGTCACTGCTGGTTTTGTTTATCCCGGCAAAACATTGACAGCATCATGAAGTGCGCATGAAGCAGGACAATCGGAAAACCACTATATCTGCCAGCATTTCCATGAATATCCTTCTCATTGAGAAGTATGAACTTTTTAATAATTCACGCGAATCTGTTTATCTGAAAATCAACGAAGGTGGGAGAGAGATATGGCGGATTACAACTTCTTCTATTTGATAAAGCTGTGATTTATAAGTGAATAGTAAAAAGGGGGCGGAATCAATATCATCATCCGCCCCCTTTTGATTAACCGTGATTAAATCACGTCAAAGCGATCAAGAGACATCACCTTGGTCCAGGCAGCAATAAAGTCATTGATAAACTGCTGTTCGCCATCATCAGACGCATAGGCCTCCGCGACTGCACGCAGCTCGGAGCTTGAACCGAAAATAAGGTCCACGGGGGTAGCTGTCCATTTCACCTTATTGGTAGCACGGTCTCTTCCCTCATAAATACCTTCGGCCTTGTCCGATTTCGTCCATTTTGTCGACATGTCGAGCAGGTTGACGAAGTAGTCATTACTGAGCTGTCCAGGCTTGTCGGTAAATACACCATGCTTTGAACCACCACTGTTTGCACCCAGTGCACGCATGCCACCAACCAGCGCCGTCATCTCGGGTACTGTCAGGGTGAGCAGATCGGCCTTTTCAACCAGCATTTTGGTCGGTTTGCCGTAGCTTTCATCACTGTAGTAGTTACGGAAGGCATCTGCGGTCGGTTCGAGTACGGCAAACGAATTCACATCCGTCATCTCCTGCGATGCATCAGTGCGCCCCGGTGTGAATGCAACCCTGACCTTGTGACCAGCGTCACTGGCGGCCTTCTCGATAGCTGCGGCACCGCCAAGTACAATCAGGTCAGCCAGCGAGACCTTCTTGCCGCCGGTAGCCTTCTTGTTGAAGTCACCCTGGATCTTCTCCAGCTTCTTCAGTACCTTGCCAAGTTCTTTCGGGTCGTTGGCATCCCAGTTCTTCTGCGGGGCCAGGCGAATGCGCGCACCGTTGGCACCACCGCGCATGTCTGAGCCGCGATAAGTAGAAGCTGATGCCCAGGCAACCCTGACCAGCTCAGGCACGGTCAGACCGGATTTCAGGATCTCCGATTTCAGGCTGGCGATGTCACTATCATTGATCAGCTCATGGTCGACAGCCGGGACCGGATCCTGCCAGATGAAAGCTTCCTCTGGAACTTCACTGCCCAGGTAGCGGGCACGCGGACCCAGGTCACGATGTGTCAGTTTGAACCAGGCCCTGGCGAACGCGGCATCGAACTCCTTCGGATTCTTCAGGAACCGTTCAGCGATCTTGCGGAACTCGGGGTCTTCCTTCAGCGACAGGTCCGTCGTCAGCATCACAGGTGGATTACGTTTACCTTCGACGTGCGCATCCGGCACCGCGGTATGTGCCGATTTATCGGTTGGCACCCACACTGTTCCACCGCCGGGGGACTTCTGCTTTTCCCAATCGAATTTGAACAGGTTATCGAGGTAAAGGATGGACCATGAAGTCGGC
>JASFVM010000190.1:0-5518 GCA_050049835.1 Gammaproteobacteria bacterium | reverse complement strand
ATTCTGGGCGTTCTTGCAGCGTAATTAAACAGAAAGATTTAAAGAGGAATAAAACACATGTCAGCTAAAGACGTAAAATTCAGTGATGACGCTCGAAGTCGTATGATCAAGGGCGTTAACACGCTGGCCAATGCGGTCAAGGTAACTCTGGGCCCCAAGGGTCGTAATGTTGTACTGGAAAAAGCTTTTGGCGCTCCAACTGTCACCAAAGACGGTGTTTCAGTTGCCAAGGAAATCGAGCTGGAAGACAAGTTCGAGAACATGGGTGCTCAAATGGTGAAGGAAGTATCTTCACAGACTTCCGATGTGGCCGGTGACGGTACTACTACTGCAACTGTCCTCGCGCAGGGCATTGTTCGTGAAGGTATGAAATCTGTTTCTGCCGGTATGAATCCGATGGATCTGAAGCGTGGTATCGACAAGGCCGTTATTGCAGCTGTCGCATCATTGCAGGACCAGTCAAAACCCTGTGACAGCAGTGCGGCCATTGCACAGGTTGGTACCATTTCAGCCAACTCCGACAGCACGGTTGGTAAAATCATCGCCGATGCGATGGACAAGGTCGGTAAAGAAGGTGTTATTACTGTTGAAGAAGGTACTTCACTGGCAGATGAACTGGATATCGTGGAAGGTATGCAGTTTGATCGTGGCTACCTGTCTCCCTACTTCATCAACAACCAGGACAACATGAGCGCAGAGCTCGAAGATCCGTACATTCTGTTGTTCGACAAGAAGATCTCCAATATTCGTGACCTGCTGCCGGTTCTGGAAAACGTTGCCAAAGCGGGCAAACCGTTGCTGATCATTGCTGAAGACGTGGAAGGTGAGGCGTTAGCAACACTGGTTGTCAACAGCATGCGCGGTATCGTGAAGGTTGCAGCTGTCAAAGCTCCGGGTTTTGGTGATCGTCGCAAGGCCATGTTGCAGGATATCGCAGTTCTTACCGGTGCAAACGTCATTTCTGAAGAAGTTGGTCTGTCGCTTGAAAAGGCCACCCTGGATGATCTGGGCAATGCCAAGCGTATAACTGTCAGCAAGGAAAATACCACGATTGTGGATGGCGCTGGTCAGCCTGCAGATATTGAAGCACGCGTCTCACAGATCCGCGTCCAGATCGAGGAAGCAACTTCAGACTACGACCGCGAGAAACTGCAGGAACGTGTTGCCAAGCTGGCTGGCGGTGTTGCCGTCATCAAGGTTGGTGCAGCGACTGAAGTTGAAATGAAAGAGAAGAAAGCCCGTGTCGAAGATGCTCTGCATGCGACACGTGCAGCCGTTGAAGAAGGTATTGTGCCCGGCGGTGGTGTTGCCCTGATCCGTGCCTGCTTTGCAGTCAAAGATCTGAAAGGCGACAACCATGACCAGGACATCGGTATCGCAATCGCACTGCGCGCAATGGAAGATCCGCTGCGTCAGATCGTAAGCAATGCCGGCGATGAAGCATCGGTTGTTCTGGCCAAGGTCGCTGAAGGTGAAGGTAACTTCGGTTACAACGCGGCTACCGGCGAGTACGGTGACATGGTTGAGATGGGTATTCTTGACCCGACCAAGGTCACACGCTCTGCACTGCAAAATGCAGCGTCTGTAGCAGGCCTGCTCATCACTACGGAATGCATGGTGGCTGAACTTCCCAGGGAAGAAGCTCCGGCTGCTCCTGATATGGGTGGTATGGGCGGAATGGGCGGTATGATGTAAGCTGCGCTTTCTCAAGCCACTCAACAAAAAGCCCCGCCGGTAACGTCGGGGCTTTTTTATTGTATCCAGCCATCAACGGGAACTGCTTAGCTGGCAGGCGCAAGGATCTGTACGATCATAACAGGTGTGCCCGACAGAGTCCCCGGCCTTGTTGGCGAGCATATGAATATGGACTGAGGCCGGCTCCGTCCAATGGTGCTTGAGAAGGGCGTGCTAGATACCGTTTGTGAGCTTGCGCAGAAAGTCAGTGTATGTTGCCTGTTGCCATTCGCGACCACCAATTGCCTGATACTGCAGGTTGCCATCAGGATCAACCAGCATCGTCGTTGGTAAACCGCGTGGTTTGTATTTTTCTGTAACCTGTCCATCAGCATCCATCAGGCTGTTCATGTCCATGCCAATTTCAGCGAGGAAGCTGAAAATGGTGTCCTCGTTTTCGGCCGTATTTATCAGAACGATCTCAAGCTTGTCGTTGTCGAGCTTTTCAGCCATGTTCCGGATCGCGGGCATCTCTTCCCTGCAAGGACCACACCAGCTTGCCCAGAAGTGGAGAAAAACCCACTTGCCCCGCGTCGAGGAAAGTGTGAATGTTTCGCCATCCATATCTGCCAGGGTAAATTCAGGAGCAGGGCCTTTCTCATAATGACGTACACCTTCAGGGGGCTCAAAAGGTCCGGCAATAGCAACAGCAGTTAATAATTGCGATACAACAACGAGCAGGTGGAGTCCGTGGATCTTCATTCTCTGTTTTCGGCACAGTAAAGTTTGTGGTAATCGATGGTTAGAACAGGTCCCTGTTTGTCATCGCCCGTGGCAAAGGTGGCTTTGACCGATATCGGTCCGTCAACACGCGGCAGAATAATGTTGCCGCCTTCTTCCTCGTCGGGCAGGTAGTCAAGCGTTTCCGGTATCAGTGTCCAGCGAAATGTTGAGATACTGGCCAGTGGCATATTCATCGCATGCCATTTATCCAGCCAGTAATTACGGTGTTCGCGTATGAGTGGTTTTCCGTTGTGACTGAAATGCCAGTTGGCAAGGTTATGCCAGATTTTTTCCTTGCTCTTGTTATGAATACGTACGGTGATGAAACACTGGCGTTCGAGTACATCGATCATGGCGGAGGGAAAACCGCGTGCTTCGTAAAATGACATCAGTTGATTCGGGGAACGGGGCGTAAACTGAATGTCGAGCTGTTCAGTGCTTATGCCCAGTGGCAGGGTAGCTGCTGCACCGGCAGCTGCCGCCAGTATGGTCAGAAGATGATACATGTGTTGGATAATAAACCATTAGAATACGCCTGTCGTCCAGTCGCAACGGGTAAATATCGTGTTCTATCGTATTGCTGCAGATCTTCTGGTGCTGGTGCACCTGGCGTTTATTGTATTTGTTCTGGCCGGCGGTATTGCGGTGTTCAAGTGGCCGTGGATGGCGCTGCTGCATTTGCCTGCAGCTGCCTGGGGTGCGCTGATTGAATACCAGGGCTGGATCTGTCCACTCACGCCGTGGGAAAACAGGCTCAGACAACTTGCCGGGCAGGATGGCTACTCGGAAAGTTTTATTGAGCATTATATTTTGCAGCTAGTGTATCCGCCTGACTTGACCAGGGACACGCAGACAATGCTGGGCGCCATCGTGATTGTTGTCAATCTCTTGATCTACGGTGTATTCATTTATCGCATGATGCGTCATTAATGCCGGATTTAGCGGTTGCCGGTAAATGGCTGTGTGACGCAAGCCATGCCAGTTGTTTAACTGCGGGTGATGCGGGGTATCTAGATATATTTTGCCAGCAGGCTCTGCTCGGTAGTGACTTGCGGCAACTGCATGCGGACAAAATAACCGCTGCCCAATGCAGCTTGCATTTGTTTGCCGTATTTGTCTTCCATGTTTTTGACAATAATATCCTGGTTGCCTTGAGGTGTAAGCAGCTGCAATTTGTCACCGACGCTGAATTTGTTTTTGACGTCAATCTCGGCGATACCGGTGGCCTGATCGTAGGAAAGTACTTCACCAACAAACGATTGCTGCCGACTCTTCGAGTGGCTGTCGACGTAATTCTGGTAATCATGTGTATGGTGGCGTTCGAAGAAGCCGTCGGTGTAGCCGCGGTTGGCAAGGTTTTCCAGGTCGCCCAGTAATGCAGGGTTGAACGCTTCACCGCGCCCGGCAGCATCAATTGCCTGGCGGTAACTCTGGGTGGTGCGCGCCACGTAGTAGTGGGATTTGGTGCGGCCTTCGATTTTCAGGCAGTCAATGCCGATATTCACCAGCCGTTGCACATGTTCGATGGCACGCAAGTCCTTCGAGTTCATGATATAGGTGCCATGCTCATCTTCGGTAATGGTGGTGTGTTCACCGGGGCGTCCTTTCTCTTCCAGCATGTAGACATTGTCAGCGAGGGGATGGCGTTCACCGTTGCCGATCTCGGCCCGCGTCGGGGCTGCAACGGTTTGCGTGGGTGTGTACACACCTTCAGGGCTTTGTTCGGCTTCTACCGTCTTGTATTCCCAGCGACAGGAGTTTGTGCACGTACCCTGATTAGGGTCCCTGTGGTTAAAGTAGCCGGATAACAGGCAGCGGCCGGAGTAGGCGATACACAAAGCGCCGTGCACAAAGACTTCGAGCTCGATGTCCGGGCATTGCTGACGGATTTCTTCAACTTCGTCCAGTGACAGTTCGCGGGATAAAATAATTCGCTCAATACCTTCGCGCTGCCAGAACCGGACTGCAGCATAGTTGACGGTATTGGCCTGTACCGAGAGGTGAATCGGCATGTCCGGCCATTTCTCCCTGACCATCATGATCAAACCCGGGTCGGCCATGATCAGCGCGTCCGGTCCGAGGTCAATCACCGGTTCCAGGTCCCTGATATAGGTTTTAACCTTGCTGTTGTGCGGCATCAGGTTTGACGTCAGGTAGAACTTCTTGCCCAGTGCATGGGCCTCATTGATACCGATTTCGAGATTGGCGTCCCTGAAATCGTTGTTTCTGACACGCAGGCTGTAACGCGGCTGGCCGGCATAAACGGCATCAGCGCCATAAGCGAAGGCGTAGCGCATGTTCTTGATTGTGCCGGCCGGGCTGAGCAGTTCGGTTTTTGTTGCTGGTGCGTCCATCCACCGGATTTTATCATTTTTCCTGGCCGTGCAGCTGAGTGCGAGGCAATTGTGGCATAACTGATGCAGATCATTTGACCTGTGTGTCAGGCTCGATATAGTCACGTTTAACTGGGGAAGTGATTGCTTGATATCGAGCAATCATTTTCTCGCGATTATACGGAGAAGCTGTTTATGCCGGTTAAGAAACTAGAGCCCGAAGCGCTTTATCGTCGCTGTGATGCTGAAAAATTCGACTTCAAGACGACTGATGAACTGAAAGACCTGGCAGAAACGGTAGGTCAGCCAAGGGCTGAGGAAGCCGTTAATTTTGGCATTGGCATCAAGCAAAACGGCTTCAACCTGTTTGCTCTGGGGCCGGCCGGCACCGGAAAACAGTCATTTATCCGGCATTATGTCGAAACCCATGCCGCAGGCGAAGCGGTGCCATCCGACTGGTGTTATGTCAATAACTTTGCGGATCATCGCAAACCGTGCGCGCTTGAACTGCCGCCCGGCACTGCGGTAAAGCTGCAACAGGACATGGATGAGCTGGTTGAAGAGCTGGGCATAACCATACCTGCCGTTTTTCAGAGCGATGAATACAGCACCCGTGCCGAAGCGATCGACCAGGAGCTTACCGAACGCCAGGAATTGGCATTTGAAGCGCTCAACAAGAAAGCCGAAGCCAAAAACATCATGCTGATGCGAACGCCAACAGGATTTAC
>JASFVM010000188.1:0-5585 GCA_050049835.1 Gammaproteobacteria bacterium | reverse complement strand
AGGCTGGTTGCCAGCATAACTTCATTGATATCCCGGTGCTCGATCCAGCTTTCGGATTTACGATGCTCCGGGAATAACCAGAAGTTTTCAATATGTTCGCGCAAGTAAGCGAACTGCATAAACGCGCCGAGTTGCGCTTTCAAGTGCGGATTTACAGCAGCATGCTGCGCCTGTCGGTCAATTGTTTGCAGCATACGCTCGACAGCATGCAGGCCGATGGCGAGTCCGAATTCACGAAAGGCGAGACGGTACTGCGGTGGATGTTGCAACTCGCCGCTGTGTGCGTAAACCTGCAGGCCCTCGAGGGCGGCATTGAGCAGGGCCTCGAGCAAACGGGGCTGCGGTGCCACGCCCTGTTGCTGCAGCTGCAAAAGGCGCCAGGCATCGACCAGCAGACCGCCGATACCGAGTGGATCATCAGTGGACCAGTCACCCTCCTGGACCATGCGTGCAAAGCCGGCAATTTCATCCTCCAGGGTCGGTGCGGTATCGGGTTGTGGCAGTGCTGCTGCAGTAGCGGCCAGCTGCAGGCTGGTGACATAGCCGTCCAGCGGATCGTGTTTACCCATCGAGGGTACCAGCGTTCGAGACAGATCGATACTCATCTTCCACACCATGCGCCTCGGCTCCTGACCCGGTAGTGATTGATAGCTGAAGCTATCAAATGCGCTGGCATCGAGCTCGCGCGCCCAGATGTTGAAATTGGACTGGCCGGTGTTGCGTGTTACCTGATCGAGCGCATGCATCCACCGGGTGAGGTAATGAAAATACTGTCCGTCACGGTCCCATTCCAGTTGCGAATCGAACTCCTCGTACGGGCTTCGTTCCGGTAACGTCTTGCCGATGCGCAAACCACCGCGGGTAGGGTGCAGTTCACCCGCAGTTTCACTCATTCCGCTTATCCAGCCTGTCCGCGGATCGTCATCACGGTGTTTTCCCAGCGTGTGATGCACGCGGTCGACCAGTTTCAATGCCAGCTCTCTGTATTTCGCGTCACCCGTGGTACGCGCCAGGCCCAGGTAGTTGCAGACCGCAAAGGCATCCGTCCACAGATAGCGCTTGTCAGGTTGACTGGACGTCAGCCCGGTGCGTTGCGCATAGCTGTCCATGAATTTGATCGCCTGTTGCGTTCGCTTATCAAGCAAGTTGTGCTTCTCCTTCTCTGCGCCCAATAACATGAATGGTATACATGGTAACAGTAAAAAGAGCAGAGCAAAGGATGTCCATGTTAAGCGGGGGTGATGGGCGAGGGAAGAGGGGCAAGGAAAAGCCAGGATTTTTGTTATCGGGATCGCGAAACGCGAGATTTTTGGTGTTATCTTTCTGTAATAAATCTGCGCTAAATGCACTTCATATCACCTGGAATCAGTCATTGATTATTAACAGATACTAATAATCACAAAATTCATTGAAATGTCTGCGATATATAGTAGTATTTGGGTTAGTCAATCTCATTATAAGAAGACGCATGTTAAAGCGTCCAGATGATAATTGAGTCTAAATAGTTCTCCTTATCATGGCGGTCACTTCAGCAAGAGGCCATAGACCACAATGAGTACTCTAAAATAATGATAATAAAACGAGCTCACTCACTGCTATTCGTATCAGCCTGCCTGTTCGGGTCGCCGTCTGTATTCAGTAACAGCGGCCCGGTTAATGATAGTGCAAAAGTAGAAATACGATCAGCGCCAGTATCTGTACTCAATGAAACGCGGGATGACCTGAAGCCGGGTGGCGTTAATACAGTCAGCAAGGTAGAACGCGCCAGTGAAGCCAGCCTGAAAGTCAGCACCGACGAGACAGCTGGCGAGCAGCGAACTTTCAGCGAAGAAGAACTTGCAGAACTGAGAGCGCTCTTTGTAGAGGCGGAAGAGGCTCTTGCAGACGGCGATGAGGACGACTATTTCGAGCTCGCTGAAGAGCTGGAGCAATACCCGCTTTATCCTTACCTGCAGTATCAATGGCTGAGAAAAAACCTTCAGCAGGAAGAGCAGGTGAAGCAGTTCCTGCAACAGAATGAATCCTCACGCTACGCCGGTATTCTGAAAAACAGGTGGCTCTACCACCTGGCAAGAAACGGGCAGTGGCAGACCTATTTGGAGTACTACACTCACAGCAACGATACCAGTCTGAAATGCTATTTCCGTACGGCGCAATTCAATAACGGCGACAGACAAGCCGCACTCACTGGCGCAAGGGAACTGTGGAGTGCGGGCCGCTCACAACCGAAAGCATGTGACCCGCTGTTTGCCAAACTCAAGCAGCAACCGGACCTGTTCAACCAGGACCTGTTCTGGCAACGTTTTGAAGCTGCCATGAGCAACAATAAAACCCGGCTGGCGCGCTATGTAAAGACGCTGATGCCAGCGAGCGATCAGGCTACCGCGAATTTATGGCTTAACCTGCATCGCAAGCCGCAACAATACCTTCCTGATTTATTACAGCTCAGCAGCAATGCACAGGCCGCGGCAATGTTCACCCATGCGGTCAATCGTGTTGCCAACAGTGATGTACAAAGCGCAATTGAAATTTGGGACAGCAACAAAGCCATGTTTGCGGTCAGCAAGGCACAGGCAGACAAGCTGGAAAACCGCCTGGCATTGAAGCTGGCACTGGAAAACGACCCGGCCGCCTATGACCGTCTGGGACAACTGGATGATTCCGACTACAGCAGTCAGTCATGGCGCATCAGGGTCGCGTTGGCAGAACAGGACTGGCCGCGCGTGATTACCGCTATTCAGGATCTGGACAAAGAAGATCGGCAGCGCGAGAAGTGGCAGTACTGGCTGGCGCGTGCCTACCAGCAAACCGGCAACCAGGCCCGTGCCGAGGAGCTGTGGACTGAGCTGTCGAGCAAGCGTGACTTTTACGGTTACCTTGCCGCCGAGCGTTTGAACCTCGGCTATCAGTTATCCGATAACCCGGTTGATGTCAGTTTCCAGGAAATCAACACGGTGAAAAACCATGTTGAATTCCGGGTTGCTTACGAGTTAATGGCACTGGACAGAACCAGGGATGCCAAACTGCAATGGTGGCATGCGCTGCGCCAGCTGGATAAAAACGAAATTCCTGCCGCCGCCAAGCTCGCGCAGCAGTGGGAGTGGGATGAGATTGCGATATTCACCATCGCCAAGGTGAAGCACTGGGACGACATCGATCTGCGTTTTCCGCTCAGTTACTCCGACAAGATACATGAGAATGCACTGCAGCATAACCTGGATCCGGTGATTCTGTTTGGCCTGGTACGGCGCGAAAGTGCATTCAATAAGGATGCGCATTCACCGGTTGGTGCACGCGGCCTGATGCAGATAATGCCAAAAACCGCACGTCAAATCGCCAGGGATCTGAATGAACGCTGGAAAGGCAATAACAGTCTGTACGACCCGGTGAAAAACCTGAAGTACGGTTCCTATTACTATCACAAGCTGCTGAACCAGTTTAACGGTCATTATGCACTGGCACTGGCGGCCTATAACGCCGGCCCGCACCGGGTAAAAAAATGGCTACCGACTGAATCGATTCCGGCCGATATCTGGATAGAAACCATCCCGTTCCATGAAACCCGCGACTATGTCACCTCGGTGTTGGTATACGCGATGATTTACCAGCAACTGATCCAGTCCTCCAATCAGCTGTCAATGAACGACTTTACCCGTGCCGTGCAGCCACTGACAGATGTCGCTTTGAATCAGGAGTAATCAGCTGGCTGTTATACAGTCATAGCCATGGTAGAAGAAGTTATTGTTAACGGTACAAACTACCGGGCGTTTTTGATGAAAATTGTTTTTCAACGGGCTGAACAGCGCCGGGCCGCTCGAAGCCTGCCTGCGGCAGCAGTAAGTGTATTTAATTTACAAGAATCGTATTGATTACAATTATTTCAGAACGATTCGTTAATTTAAGTAATTAGTATATATATTTCAATTGGTTAGATTAATTATTTAGTTTTTCTTCCATCTATTCTGCAAATCTCCGGCACATTTCCGGTTAACATTTTATTGACGTAGCGGTTTCAGTTACTTACTGTATTTACTGAGCCTGATAATGGAACTATCTGTAACCCGCAGTTTCCCCGGCTCGCTGTTGTTCAAAAGTGCAGGTAATCGTTAAAAATCATGTTCAAGCGCGCTCTTCTGGGAATTTCCATACTGATAGCCTCATATACTCTTGTGGCTTGCAGTAGTGAAGATCCAGACGTCCTGCCGAATGATCCACCCAGTGCTTCCAATATCGTCATTATTGACAACAATGGCGGTGCTGCCATTGTCGGCGATACCCTGTCCGGCTCGTATGACTACGAAGACCGTGAAGGCAACGATGAAGGAAAGTCAACTTTCCGCTGGCTGCGTAATGGCGCCCCCATAAGTGGCGCCGACTCCCGGATATACACACTGGTCGCAGCTGACAGCGGCCAGTCGATTACTTTTGAAGTGACCCCTGTCGCCGAACTGGGAGGCAAAACCGGCAAGGCGGTTACTTCCAGCCCGATTATTGTCAACAGCGCACCAACGGCCAGTAATATCACTATCAGCGGCAGCCCCGCCTTTGTTGGCGATACACTGACCGGTAATTATGCCTATACCGACGTTGATGGTGATGCTGAAGGAACCAGCACCTACCGCTGGTTACGTAATGGATCCCCCATCCCTGGCGCCACGTCGCCCGGTTATACCCTCGTTGCTGCTGACAGCGGCCAGCTGATCACTTTTGAAGTCACGCCTGTCGCGGTGACGGGTGCGATTATCGGTGCACCGACTGTTTCAGCCAGCCCCGTTACGGTACTCAACAGCCCACCTGTCGCCGGCAATGCGAATATCACATACAACAACAATCCACCCCTGGTAGGGGATGTTTTGTCTGGCAGCTACCTGTACAGCGATGTCGACCTTGATCCCGAAGGCGTTTCGGCCTTCCGCTGGTTGCGTGATGGTGCGGCAATTTCCGGTGCAACGGCTCAAACCTACAAACTTGTGACAGACGATAGCGAATCCAGCATTACTTTTGAAGTAACGCCCATAGCGGCGACCGGCAGTCCCACCGGAATTCCGATCAGCTCCAGTGGCGTCACGGTAGGCAACAGTGCACCTGTCGCTACGGCGGTGAACATTACCGACAACAACGGCGGCGCTGCCCTGGTCGGTGACATTCTTAGCGGTAATTACAACTACACTGATGCAGACAATGATGTTGAAGGCACCAGCACTTACCGCTGGTTGCGTAATGGCACTGCCATTGCCGGCGCCACTGCACAAAACTATTCGCTGGTGACAGCTGACAGCGGGGCTGTGATTACCTTTGAGGTTACGCCTGTCGCTGCTTCCGGTACCGCTAGCGGTACCGCGAAAACCTCCAGCGGTGTGACGGTGGCCAACAGTGCACCTGTCGCTACGGCGGTGAGCATCACCGACAACAACGGTGGCGATGCCCTGGTCGGTGATAGTCTGACCGGCAGCTACAGTTTCAGCGATGCCGACAACGATACTGAAGGCAGCAGCACTTTCCGCTGGTTGCGCAATGGTAGCGCCATCGCCGGTGCGACTTCGACCGGCTACACGCTGGTGGCAGCTGATTCGGGCACCACGATT
>JASFVM010000187.1:0-5645 GCA_050049835.1 Gammaproteobacteria bacterium | reverse complement strand
CAAACCCGGTTCTACACAGCCAGCATGAAGGTACCCTCAGTCGGTCGCGCGATCCTCAGATTCCATTAATGCACCAATGTAGTGCGGTTAATTCATTCTGGCACTATATTGGTGCGTTTTTATACGAATTATGCACTAATCTGGACAAAAAAACAGTTACTTAGCTCATTTCAAAGCTGGCACATTTCATGCAGAATACCGCATTACTTATATTAGCCCCGTCACGAAATCTGGTAGATGATTAGCGGCGGAAAATCCATTCCATAAATTTTGGAGAGTAACTAAATGTCTGCAAGTGACGTTTTAAACATGATCAAGGAAAAAGACGTTAAATTCGTCGATTTCCGTTTTACTGACACCCAGGGTAAAGAACAGCACGTTTCCGTTCCTGCCCACACTATCGATGAAGATGTACTCAGCGAAGGCAAGATGTTCGATGGTTCATCGATCCAGGGCTGGAAAGGCATTAATGAGTCAGACATGATTCTGATGCCGGATAATTCTACACCGGTGATAGACCCTTTTTGTGAAGAAGTCACTATGAACCTGCGTTGCGACATTGTCGAGCCTTCAACCATGCAGGGCTATAACCGCGACCCGCGCTCTATTGCCAATCGCGCAGAAGCCTACCTGCAATCGACAGGCATCGGTGATACTGCCTACTTTGGCCCGGAAAATGAATTCTTCGTCTTTGATGGCGTTAAATGGGGCGATGAAATGGGCGGCGCTTTCTACGCGATTGAATCTGAAGAAGCCGCATGGAATACCGGCAAGGACTATGACGGCAACAACATGGGTCATCGTCCAGGCGTTAAAGGCGGTTACTTTCCGGTGCCCCCAATCGATTCACTGCAGGACATACGTTCTACCATGTGCCTGACCTGCGAGGAAATGGGCGTAGAAACCGAGGTCCATCACCACGAAGTGGGCACAGCCGGACAATGTGAAATCGGCACCATGTTCAACACCCTGGTACGCAAGGCCGACGAAGTACAAATTTTCAAATATGTTGTTCATAACGTTTCCCATGCATTCGGCAAAACCGCGACATTCATGCCCAAACCCATGGTTGGTGATAACGGTAACGGTATGCATGTTCACCAGTCGATTGCCAAAAACGGCGAAAACCTGTTCGCCGGCGACCTCTATGGCGGTCTGTCTGAAACAGCCCTGTTCTATATCGGCGGTATCATCAAGCACGCCAAGGCGCTGAATGCTTTTGCCAATGCTTCGACCAACAGCTACAAGCGTCTGGTACCTGGCTTCGAAGCACCGGTCATGCTTGCTTATTCAGCCCGCAACCGCTCTGCTTCAATTCGAATCCCCCATGTATCCAATCCAAAGGGCCGCCGCGTCGAAATTCGTTTCCCTGATTCAACGGGCAACCCGTACCTGGCATTTTCTGCGATGTTGATGGCTGGTCTTGACGGTATCCTGAACAAGATCCATCCGGGTGATGCGCTGGACAAGGACCTGTACGATCTGCCACCGGAAGAAGAAGCCGCCATTCCGCAGGTCGCGTTCTCTTTTGATGAAGCACTCAAGGCTCTGGATGCTGACCGTGCATTCCTCACCGCGGGTGGCGTATTTGATGATGACATGATCAATGGCTACCTGAAGCTGAAACAAGCCGAGGTACAACGCTACCGCGCTGCTGTACATCCATGTGAATATGATATGTACTACAGCGTGTAGCTGTAGCAGGCAGCTGCCGCAAGAGAAAGCCCCGTAAATGCGGGGCTTTTTTTATGCCTGAGTGCTCTGACGCGGATACATTTTTCATACCAAAACAATCAGTTGCACTTGTATCGAACAACGACTATGCTCTGGGAATGAGCATTAAATACGCCACTTTGATACTTTCCACATCGGCGATTATTTTCGCCGGTGTGGCAGCCGCCGAATATTACAAGAGCGTCGATGAACAGGGCAACATCGTCTATTCCGACTCACCGACACCTGGCGCCGAACAACTGGAGCCACCACCCATATCGACAGTCGAAGGCAGGCCTGTAAAAGAAGAAATTACTGAAAGCGATGCCGAGGCTGGTGAGCAGGCTGGCGATGAGCCCGTGAAAAAAGCGCCGACCCGTTACACAAAATTCAGCATCATGCAGCCCAAAAATGATTATACGATCTGGGACAATTCCGGCGCCATTCCGGTGTCACTGAAGCTTGAGCCCCCGCTGGATACAGAGAACGGCCACAGTATCTGGGTCTATGTCGATGGTTCTGCCGTGGTCAGAAAGAGCCAGAGCCTGGTGCAGCCGCTGTCCGGTATCGACAGAGGCACTCACAAGATCAGGGCAGAAGTCCGTGATGAGAAACGCAAAACCCTGAAACGCACCCAGAATATAACCGTGCACCTGAAACGCGCGACAGCCATACCGCGTGGTGGCCCATAAGACAATTATCAGCGCTTTTGCCATACCCTGCGCACATACTCTAAAAACCTCAAATAAACCTCAATGCACTATTATGGTGCGTTATACTGACATCTATTCGTAGCGTTCACCCTTAAGGCCGCGAAGCGAGGTGTCATTACACGGAAACCACTCTGTAAGCCTCTGTTTTTCATGGTTATTCGTATTTACCAGGCGTGACCGCCCGATATCCTGAAAACTGGTTCGAAATTTGCAGTTAACATTGGTAATGAGCGACACAAACCCGTTACAAACGATTCTGGATAATCTGCACTCGGCTGTCCTGGTCATCAACCAGGAGCTTCGTATCGAGTGCATGAATCCAACAGCCGAGAATCTTTTCCATATCAGCAACAAACGCGCCATGAACCGTTCGATAACGGAGCTGATACCGGATGAAGCAGAGTTTCATGACCGCCTCAGCCGCTCTATCATTTCAGGCCACCCGCTGACGGTGTACGACACCAGTTTGCACAGCCATGACGGCAGTGTGATCAATGCCGATTACTCGGTATCCCCGATCGCCTATCGGCCGAACGGAAAATACCTGTTACTCGAATTCACTCGCCTGAGCACTTTCATGCGGATTTCCAAGGAAGAGTCCCTGCTGCATCAACATGACGCCACCAAGAGCCTGCTTCGTGGCCTGGCTCATGAAATCAAAAATCCGCTGGGCGGCATTCGCGGTTCGGCACAACTGCTCGATCGGGAGCTGGATGATGAAGGCAAGGTATTTACCAACATCATCATTCGTGAAGCCGATCGGCTCCAGGGCCTGGTGGACAGGATGCTTGGTCCCAAGGATCTGCCGGTTAAAGACAAGCTCAATATTCACAAGGTCCTTGAGCACATCCGGCAGCTGGTACAGATCGAATGCGGATCGATCAAGTTTATGGCCGATTACGATCCCAGTCTGCCTGATATCAATGCTGACGAATCTATGCTGATACAGGCCTTGTTGAATATTACCCGGAACGCCGTTGCCGCCCTCGATGGTGAAGGCGAAATCACTTTCCGCACCCGCCCCCGACGCAACTGCGCGATCAGGTCAAAAACCTATCCACTGGTGATGCAAATTGACATCATTGATAACGGTGAGGGTATTCCTGAAGACCTGGCCGAAACATTGTTCTTTCCCATGGTTACCGGACGTGCTGACGGGACGGGCCTGGGACTGTCGATTGCACAATCATTGATACAGCAACACAACGGCATGATCGAATTTACCAGTAAACCGGGTGAAACATGTTTTACGATTCTTATACCTTTGGAGAATGATCATGACTGATGGACGTCATATCTGGATCATCGATGACGACGACTCAATCCGCTTCGTTTTACAAAAAGCGCTGGAAAACGCCGACATGCAAGTCACCAGCTTTGACAGCGCAAACAACATACTCGATAAACTCGAACACGGTGAGCCCGACGCAATAATTACCGATATTCGCATGCCCGGCATGGATGGCCTTGAGCTGCTTACCAAACTTTCAGACCAGCACCCTGCCTTACCGGTCATCATCATGACCGCACACACCGATCTTGACAGTGCCGTATCCGCCTACCAGGGCGGTGCGTTTGAATATTTACCCAAGCCGTTTGATCTTGACGATGCCGTCGAACTCGCGCAGCGCGCTAGTGATCGCCACAAGGAGCGCCTGGAAAAAGTAACGGATATCACATCGGACACACCTGAAATCATTGGTGAAGCGCCTGCGATGCAGGAAGTCTTCCGCGCTATCGGGCGTTTATCCAAATCGAACATCAATGTGCTGATCACCGGCGAATCCGGCACAGGTAAAGAACTGGTTGCGCTGTCTTTGCACAGGCACAGTCCGCGGGCCCATCGACCCTTTATTGCCATCAACACTGCCGCGATCCCGAAAGAGCTGCTTGAATCAGAACTGTTCGGCCATGAAAAGGGGGCTTTTACCGGTGCCCAGGCATTGCGCCGGGGACGCTTTGAACAGGCCGATGGCGGTACCCTGTTCCTCGACGAAATCGGTGATATGCCGGCGGAGTTACAAACCCGGTTGTTGCGTGTACTTGCTGATGGCGAATTCTATCGCGTCGGTGGCCATACTCCGATCAAGGTTAATGTCCGCGTTGTTGCCGCCACCCACCAGAACCTGGAACATAACGTTAAAAAAGGATCTTTTCGTGAAGACCTTTTTCATCGACTCAACGTTATCAGAATCCAGTTACCGTCATTACGGGAGAGACGTGAAGATATTCCGGCATTACTCAGGCTGTTTCTGAGCAGGGCCGTGAAGGAGCTTGAAGTCGAGCAAAAGACCATACTGCCCGAAGTTGAAGATTACCTGTCGACACTGGACTGGCCCGGCAACGTAAGACAACTTGAGAATACCTGTCACTGGCTTGCGGTAATGACTTCGGGGCAGGCGATACACATGTCTGATCTGCCGCCCGAGCTCCAGCCCGATGCCAGCAAGACTTCAGTATCCTCGACCCAAAGCTGGCAGGAGGGCCTGCTTAACTGGGCACAGCAGCAACTGGCTTCAGGCGCCCGGGAAATTGCTGATCAGGTTGTTCCGGAAGTGGAAAGGATACTTATCAAAGCGGCATTGAACAAAACCAACGGCCGCAAAAATGATGCGGCAAACCTGCTTGGCTGGGGAAGAAATACACTGACACGTAAAATCAAGGAGTATGGTATCGAATAATATCCGTGCGGCGACAACCTATCCTGCGGGCTCTTCGATCGAATTAATACAATTGATATACGCATCTTCCAGGGTCGCACCACCGAATGTCTTCTTGAACTGTGCGGAAACACCTTGATAAAGAATATCGCCTTTGTGCAGCACTGCCATTTTATCGGCCAGTTCATCAACATCGGCCAGCACATGCGAGCTGAAAAATACCGTAGCTCCCTGCTCTCTTAATCTGAACAGCTGTTGCTTGAACAGAACCCGTGCCTTGGGATCAAGACCACTCATGGGCTCATCAAGTATCAGAAACGATTTACCACTGAGTAAACACGAAGCCAGTCCCAGCTTCTGGGTCATGCCCTTGGACAGGCGCCCGACGGAAGAACCCATGATATCGCGATCCAGTTCCAGTGCATCCAGCATATTATCGATATCCACGCTGTCCTGTTGTTTCGAATGCAGCTCCAGCATGTACTGGATAAAGTCCTTGCACTTGAGATAAACCGGTGGTGAAAACCGGTCCGGAAGATAGGCAAGCCGTTCGCGCGCG
>JASFVM010000015.1:0-18931 GCA_050049835.1 Gammaproteobacteria bacterium | reverse complement strand
GAAGTTCATAAGCAAGCAACCTGTCTATCTCAGTCAACAGTTCATCTGAATTCAATTCGATCCTGTCATCCTCATTGCTATCAATCGACTCCTCCAGCGAGTTTGCTGCGTTCCTGAGAGCAGGTGTACCACAGCATCTGCTCGCCCCATTGAGCTTGTGTGTCACTTCCCTGAGCATCTGGTTGTCTTTGCTCTCAAGCGCCTGCTGAATATCCTTTTTGTGCTCCGGCAGCTCATTGATCAGCATATTGAAAAGCTCTATGGCCAGAACTTCGTTGCCGTTTGCCAGTCTTCTGGCGTCATCAAGCGAGAATATCTCCGCACTTTCCCTGGCGGGAGTTTCTGAAATGGTGGTCCTCTGGTTTTCAACTGAATCAGAAAACCATTTTGATATGATGTCGCAAATTAATTGTTCACTAATGGGTTTAATAAGCACATCATCCATGCCGCAGGATTCAATTTTCTCAATTTCCTGCGGCATCGCGTTTGCTGTAAGAGCGATTATTACAGACCTGTGGTCGCTACCCTCGAACAGGCGAATTCTTTTCGCTGCTTCATAACCATCAGTGCCTGGCATGTGCAGGTCCATAAAGATCAGGTCGTATTGGTTATTTCGTACAAGCTCAATACTGTCATCGCCCGAACAAATTGTTGTGACATCATAATTGTTTTTCTTGAGTATGATCTCGGCAAGTCTGAGGTTGATATCATTATCATCGACGACCAGAACCTTGAGTGCTGCGTGTTTGTGGTTATCAAGCAACTCTGCAGGGTTGACTGTATCATCAGTACTGACAGAGGCTCCGTTTATACTGTCAATAAGTGATTTTTGTATATGCGAACGCCTGGCGGTCCTGAAGGTTATGTTGCCAAAGTTGCCGGACGAAAGCTGCCCCAGTTCGCTATGTGATCGTGTGCTCACTATACTCATTACAGGGGTCTGCTTGAACTTTTCGAGGCAGGACCTGTATTGATCGGTCTTCAGCATGTGCTTGCGACTGATACTGATCACTACCGCGTCAAAAGTATTGCTGATAATAAGCCTTTTATCGGCGATGCAGTTGGAAAGACTGAATTCAGCCACTCGGCAGCCCCAGTCTTCCAGCATTGACCTGACAGAGCGGCGGCAAAGAATGTGATCATCGATCAGTGCTATGTGTTTATTAATGAGCCCAGGCACAGCTTTCTCTGATGTCTGGTCAATGACATTGGCTGGAATAGAGAACCAGAATGTAGAACCTTCGCCTTCAGTGCTGTCGAACCCAATCTCTCCTTTCATTAAAAGTACAAGCTTTCTGGAAATGACAAGGCCGAGTCCTGTGCCGCCAAATTTTCGTGTGATAGAGGTGTCGGCCTGGGTGAATGCTGTAAAAAGCTTTTGCTTGCTGTCATGGTCCATGCCAATACCGGTGTCGGACACGGTGAACTTGATATCTGTTTTATCACTATTGAGTGCGGATTCTATATTAAGGAAAACGTAGCCATTCGAGGTGAACTTGACAGCATTGCCGATCAGGTTGAGAAGCACCTGGCGTATACGAACAGGATCGGATTCAATTACATGCGGCACATCTGAGCCAAGATGATAGAACAGCTCGATATTTTTCTCGTATGCTGTTGGCGCGAGAAGATCGATAACATCTTCAATGATATCGATGATATTGCATTTTGTTAAAGTAATATCAAGCTTGCCGGATTCAATTTTCGACAAGTCGAGAATATCATCAATAATTGTTAGCAGACTGTTGGCTGATTTATGGATTGTTTTCGCATAGTCTTTCTGGTGTGCATCGAGACTGGTGTTGATTAACAGTTCGGTGAATCCAATAATCCCGCTTAAAGGAGTGCGTATTTCATGGCTCATGTTTGCCAGAAATTCGGATTTTGCCTTGCTTGCCTGCATGGCGTTTAGCCGCGTAATGTCGAGTTCTGCGTTTCTGATTTCCAGTTCTTCAAGTGTTTCCTGTAATTCCCTGGTAAATTCGTTGATCCTTGACTCCATACCTGTTTGCGCAAGATGCAATTCATCAGCCATCTTGTTGACGCAAGACTCAAGTATGGCCAGTTCACCTGGCGCATCCTGGTGGATATGTGAATCATAGTCACCGGCAGCAATATTTTTAACCGTTTTGGTTAGTATTTGTACAGGACGTGAAATCTGGCGACTGATACGAAAGGCAAGCAGGGAGCTGATAAGCAGTATCCCTATCGAGATCAGGCCACCTTGAAGCAGGCTCCTGATTTTTTCTTCTGTACTGTATTGTGTAGTTAGATACAGTTCTACGTATCCAATGGTTTTGGTAGTGGGCTTACCGGGAGATAATATCCGATTCTCGTCAAAATCATCCACCTCGAGAACTTCTGTAATAATCGGGTAGCGAAATTCCAGTGCTTGATCTTCTGAGAGCAGGTCGTACAAGTATTCCGGGTAGACTTTTTCTCTCGGGTTATCTGCCTCCGACAGAAGCGCCACGTTTTCCTCATTGGTAATCGTGATGCGAGTTACTTCCTCGTTGCTGGACAGTGTGTGTCTGAGCAATTTGCGAAGTGAGTTTATGTTGCCGGAAAATACGGAATATTCGGATGCAGGTGCCAGTTGTCTTGAAATCGTCTGACCGTTGTTCTTCAGGGAGTTATTGATATAGTCTAGTTGTGAATAGGTGAAGTAGGCCGTGAGTGCGAGTGCTATCAGGAGCGCTGGCAACAGTGTGAGGACTAAAACCTGTTGTCTTATACCCCATTGTTTCATGGCTTCCGCCCCATCTGTTTGATGCTTTCTTTTAATTTTTCTTCGCTGGGCAGGCTCATTTCCAGTGATGCAGCCACCTGCCTGTTCACGCTGACGGAAAAATCATCAGGTTTATATATGTTTTTATCGAATTGCCAGCTGTTCTGTAAAAAGTCTGATACAAGTTCCGCTGCAGTAATACCGACATATTGCGGTGATGTGTAAATGGCGGCCACTGCACCGGCCCGGACAAAACTGTCCGAATAGCCAACAACAGGTTTTCTGTGTCGATAAGCTGTCAATAATATGTTTTTAACGGAATGACTATTGTAAATAAGCGGGTCCGTAATGGCTAAAAGCACCTTGTTGTTTTCAATAGCAGTTTCCAGGGTCTTTAACAAATCGCTATCATCGGAAATTGCATACACCTGAAGATCTATGTTTTGTTGAATTGCGCATCGGGTGAGTTCAGCAGCAGTATCGAGAGAGCGGCTGCTGGAGAGAACACCAACGCTGTCCCAGCCGGGATTTATTGCTCTGATCAGCTGAATATTTCTGCATGCTGGTTGAGCGGTAATCAGATCTGACTGTGCCGATGAATATTTAATCCCCGGTATTTGCCTGCTGGTTAGCCGCAAAGCAAACGCATTAGTGTCGAATTCGTGTAGTTTTGTTATTGCACGATCACCGATAGCTACATAAAGCGTTCTATTATTATTTGAAGCGGCTGCAATGTTGTCAGCCGAAACAAGCATGGTGATCGCGTTGTTGGCTTCAAGCTGTTCCTGGATTATGCGCGCTGTTGTCTGCTGGTAGTTGCTGCTGGATGAGGTAATGATGACAATATGGTGCCTGGGCTCGGCAGGTGAAACGGTCGGCATGCTCAATATTGCAAACAATAGCGCAGCAAACATCGAAAAAATCGATCTGATGAGAGTACCTGCCTGTTTCTTTTTATTCATGGTTTTTGAATTCAGACTTGCATATATAAGGCACAAATCCCAAATAATTATTGTATCTCCACCTTCAACTCGATAAATGCAATAAGGTTTTGTTCTACAGCAGGCGCCTGACTGCTGGGGAATTTGTCATAATCACTGTAATCCTCGATCAGGTTTTGCAGGTTTATTGCAATACTGGCATCCTCATCACCCAGCTTGAAGTTCCTGACAAGACGCAGATCGAGTTTGCGATATCCCTGTGTATTCCTGAACCCGCAGCCGCTAGAGGGCTCACCACCAGGAAGTGTGCCTTCACAGGTATTGTTATGATTGGCATCCATCCATGCCATATCTCCAACATAATAGAAACCAACGCTGCCGGAGTATTTTTCATTGAAGTCTTTCATCGCCAGCAGTGAAAAGCTGTGGTCAGGTGCGGACTCTTCATATTCTCTGGACTTGCCGGTGCGGATATCATCTTCACTGGTGATATCTATTATGGCTCCACTTGCGACGATACGGAAAGATTTATCAAGACTGTAATCGATTTCCGCTTCAAAGCCGCGTACTCTGGTTTTATACAGGTTCTGGTAGACAAATGCTGACATATCGACATTATCTTCGCCGGTCGGGTCGGCGACATAGGGGGCATCCAGCAGGTTTTTCAGCCTGTCCTGGAATATCCGTGCATTGAACAGCATGCGTTTATCGAGGTATTTGCCGATATAACCGAATTCGTAGGTGGTGATTTTTTCGGTCTCCAGGTCATATACCGGCACGATGACCTTGTCGACCAGGGTGGCAAAGTAAGTACCGCCGATGGTCACATCCTGGGTATGGGTGACATCACCGTATTGTTCGACGATGAACGGTGTTCGTATGGCCTGGGATACCCCAAGACGCAGCGTATGCCTGTCATTGAAGTGGAAAAGGTAGGCGATACGCGGAGAAAAATCAGTCGACGTGCTTTCGCTTTTCTCTGCCAGAACACCTAAATCAACGGTGTTATGCCGATTGATGTCCCACACCGCATTACCAAACAGACGGAATGTCCTCCTGTCTTGCGTATGGTTGGTGTATAGATAATAGGGCGAATCGACACGGTCATACTGGCTGCTGATGCCCCAGACCAGGTTCAGGTTATCTACCGGATCGATGTAATGGGTAAATTCGAGGTTGTGACGCTGGTTCTTGAAGCTTGCGTTGATCGGTACCTGAAACGGATCCAGTGGTGGCAGGTTTATGATGCCTGTTAAATAATCGTCGGACTCAGCCAGGTAATTGAAAAAATACTTGACCACAAACGACTGACTTGAGTCGATGGTACTGTCCCAGCGCAGATACTGGTGAGCATTGGTGTCCTTGACCACGCGTTCCGGTTTGAAACTGTCGCGCAGGCTGGCTTCCGCCTGCTGGTTGGTGCGGCTATAACTGCCGGAGTAGGTAATCTGGTTCTTCGTGTTCAATTGATAGTCGAGACGGTAATCCAGCAGGCCGGAGTTCACATCATCATGGGCATCATTATCATCGGCCCGGTCCTGACCGTCATCATTGACTGTCGCCAGTGTCACCCGGTAATCAAGATCGCCATTATTGCCGCCATAGCGGTAGGTCGTATCAAAAATATCGTGGTTACCGGCATTGACCTTGACATAGTGTCCCTGGTCTTCAGATGAATGCCGGGTGATGATGTTGATCACCGCCTGGAATGAATTGGAGCCGTAGGTCGAGGCATTGGGTCCGCGTGTCACCTCGATGCGTTCGATGTCGTCTATGGCGACCGGTATGTTGTACCAGTTGACGCCGCCGAGCAGCGGGTCATAGATGGAACGACCATCGATCAGCACATTCATCGGTCGTGCTGCCTGGGTGCTGTGCCCATGATAAGTGACGACCAGCAAGGGCTTGTCGCCAAAATCATTGACAGAATGGCCGACAATAATACCGGGGATCAGGCGCAAGGCTTCAGGTATGGTTCTGGCGCCGGACGCTTCGATGATGTCGCGATCGATGCTGGAAATTGCAACGGGCGACCTCGAGGCCGGTTGCTCCAGTTTGTCAGCGGATAACACGACAGGTATGTCAGGAAAGTCAGTATCCACTGCATAAACAATACCATTGCATAAGAGCAGGAGTGTGGAGAGCAATACAAGGCAAAGAGGAAAACGGGTCATGCGTCCTTGGATCCTTTTAAGCTGTCGTATGAATTTATTGTGGGATATACTGCCAAGTTTAGCAGTTTGGAGCCAGTACGACACGATGTTTTATTGGTAAGTGATTGATTATGAAAGAAGCAGAATATCTCACCCTTTCAGATTGCATCGGCAATACACCCCTTGTCAGGCTGCAACGACTGCCGGGTGATACCACTAATATGATATTGGCCAAGCTGGAGGGTAACAACCCGGCCGGTTCGGTCAAGGATCGGCCTGCATATAACATGATCCATCAGGCTCAGTTGCGTGGTGATATACGACCGGGTGATACGTTGATCGAGGCTACCAGCGGGAATACGGGGATAGCACTGGCCATGGTATCAGCCATGCTGGGATACCGCCTGATTCTGATCATGCCGGACAATATGAGCGAAGAGCGCCGTGCAGCGATGAAAGCCTACGGCGCCGAGCTGATACTTGTCAGCCGCGAGCAGAGCATGGAAGGCGCACGCGATCTCGCCCTGGAAATGCAGGCGGAAGGCAAGGGCAAGGTGCTCGATCAGTTCAATAACAAGGACAACCCCGATGCGCATTACACGGCTACCGGGCCCGAGATCTGGCGTGATACCCACGGTCAGGTAACCCACTTCGTCAGCTCGATGGGCACCACGGGTACGATCATGGGTGTGTCGCATTACCTCAAGGAAACGAATCCGGGAATTCAGATTATCGGCGTGCAACCGGAACAGGGCTCGAGCATTCCCGGTATCAGGCGCTGGCCTGAAGAATATCTGCCCGGCATTTTTGACGCCGCGCGTGTTGACCTTACCCTTGACGTCAGCCAGCAGCTTGCGGAACAGACGACGCGTGAACTGGCCACCAGGGAAGGCATCTTTTGCGGCGTCTCTTCCGGCGGCGCGGTAGCAGCGGCGCTCAAACTCAGCAGCCAGGTCGAGAATGCAGTTATTGTAACGATCATCTGTGACCGTGGTGACCGGTACCTGTCAACCGGTGTGTTTCCATCGTGATAGTGTTCTCGCAAAGGCGCCATGCACGCAAAGAAAGCACTTTTGAAATTGCGTATATAACCGGGGAATAAAATCCAGAAGCATGGAGCTGAAATGTACTTACTCTTACGCTCCAGCCCCCATTGGCGCAAGCCAAAGATAAAATTAAACCTTTGCGCTCTTTGCGCCTTGGCGAGAGCCAGTCAGCTACGCATAGAAACGCATATACTTAGACACTGGAAATAAAAATGAGTCCGCCGGCACCACGAAAAAGACGTCGCCGAAAGCGTCTGCCTGAAGAACCCGTTGAAGTCACTATCGAGTCATTATCCGATGAAGGACGTGGCATTGCGCACGTCGATGAACGTATCGTTTTTGTCGATCAGGCACTTGCAGGTGAACGTGTTCGTTTCAGATACACGAGACTGACCAGCAAGATTGCAGAGGGTCGGGCCGAAGAGGTACTGGATGCCTCCAGTGACAGGGTGGAACCGAGGTGCAGCGTTTTCGGGCGTTGCGGGGGTTGCAGCCTGCAGCACATGGACAGCCAGGCGCAAATCAGGTTGAAACAGGAAACACTGCTCAAGCACCTCAGCCATATTGGCAAGGTTGAGCCGCAGCATGTGCTCGAACCTGTTACCGGTGAGGTATGGGGTTACCGCGGTAAAGCGCGCCTGGGTGTTCGCTATGTCGCTAAAAAAGACAAGGTACTGGTTGGCTTCAGGGAACGCGGTTCATCGTTTATCACAGAAACCGGGCATTGTGAAATTCTTCATCCCGATGTTGGCCGGCTCATACCGGAACTTGCTGATTGTATTTCGCAGCTTGAATTGAAAAAGCAGATACCGCAAATTGAAGTTGCTGTTGGCGACGATCAGACTGTCCTGGTATTTCGCCATCTTGATGTTATGCCCGCATCTGACCGTGAAAAACTCGTGGCACTGGCAACAAAACACAGACTGACGATTATGCTGCAGGCGGGCTCACCTGATGAACTCGAGCCACTCTGGCCCCGTGAACCCGAATCCCTTTTCTACGCACTTGACGATCACGGTATCAGGATCGAATTCCAGCCTGGTGATTTCACCCAGGTTAACAACAGCATCAACCACAAAATGATCAATCGGGCAATCGAATTTCTGCAACTTGACAGGGATGATGTGGTGCTGGATTTATTCAGCGGACTCGGAAATTTCACCCTGCCTGTTGCAAGGCATTGCGCCAGGGTGACAGCAGTCGAAGGTTCGCTGGTTATGGTTAACAAGGCCAGGGCGAATGCCGGCTTGAATGACATTGATAACGTAAGTTTTCATTATGCCGATTTGTACAGTGATGAAGTCAGGGACACGCAGTGGGTGAAACAGCAATACAACAAGATATTGCTCGATCCACCCCGTTCCGGTGCTGCAGGCATTCTCGATTATCTGAAGAGAATGCGTGCCGAACGCATTGTCTATGTGTCCTGTCACCCCGCAACACTGGCACGTGATGCGGGTGTGCTGGTGAATGAGCTGGGGTACAGGCTGACACATGCAGGTGTAATGGATATGTTTCCACATACGGCACATGTTGAATCTATGGCTGTTTTTGAGCTGGGTTAACGTACGTGATAACCGCAGGGACGCAGTGAAAACACACTTGATGCATAGCCCGCAGCAGCATCATTGGTCCCGGATATCAGTTTTGCTATGGTTATACCCGGCCAACGCCAGATTATGAAAATAATGCAGTGAAGCGGGATAACCGGCTGTTTTGTGCAGGGAAGGGCTTCAGGGGCCTGGCCAGTATTGCTGAACTATTATCCTTGCCGCCTGCTGCATTGGCCTGCCTGATCAGCGCGGAAGCGATTTTTTCCAGATCCTCGTCGTTCTCCATAATTGTTTGCCTGATGATCCTGTCATCCAGCATGTCGGTGACGCCATCAGAACAAAGCAGATAAATATCGCCCGGTAAAGCGACATCTTCCTGTAAGTCTATCTGGACGGTTTCTTCAATACCTATTGCGCGCGTAACCAGGTTCCTGTTATGTGACTTTCTGGCCTGTTCCTCGGTATAAAAGCCACGGTCAACCAGTTCCTGTGTCAGGCTGTGATCACGCGTTATCTGTTCCAGCTCACCATCACGGTAACGGTACAGCCTGGAGTCGCCGACATGTGCAACCGTCAGGCGATTGTCGTAGAACAGCAGAACAACAACAGTTGTTCCCATGCCGCAGTATTGTGAATGCTCGTTTGCAGAGGTAAAAACGTTCTCGTTTGCCCTGGTCATGGCATCGTTGACGGCAAGGCTTGCCAGGCTGTAACCGGAGGCTTCGTCTATGTTTCCGGGTTTGATTTTGTTGAGACTGTCCGGGAGCATCTCCAGTATCGTCGTTACGGTGATCGCACTGGCTACTTCACCGCCGAGATGACCACCCATGCCGTCGGCCAGAACGACGAGACCGAGATCCTGATCACTGCCGATCGCGTCTTCATTATGATCCCTGACTAGACCGGCATCAGTCAGTCCGAAAATCTCGATCTTGTCTTTGAGCGTCATGGTTTATCCAGGTCCTTTGCGCCCGGTCACGGTCAAAAGTGCAAGCGTGATCAGGAAGCCGGCCAGCCAGTCGCTTTTCCAGACGCCTCGATTCATGGTTTCCCCCGGAGCTTGTTATCGGTATTGCTGATATCGAGCAATCAGGACAGACAGATTGATTAATTGAAAATCAACCAGTTGATTACTGAATTTTTACTATCCAAGGAGCATAGTCCATCGCTGCAACGATGTCGCATAAATTCAGCTGGTTGATCAGCGATTAATGCAACCGGGGGGCAAGGTATTCCCTGGTTAGAATTTTTGCAGTTGTTGCGCCAAGCCTGTCAGCCAGTCTTTCAAGCACGTCTTCTTCAACGCTGTATTCGACGATTTCTTCGGCTCCGATAACTTCACGGGCAACAAAGCTGGCGCTGCCGATTTGATCGACCAGGCCAAATTCTACGGCTTGCTCGCCGGTCCAGATCAGTCCGGTATAAATGTCATCGGTCTCCTTGAGTCTATTACCGCGGCCTTTCTTGACGGCGCCTATAAACTGCTGATGAATTTCATCAATCATGGCTTGCAAGTGCTGCTGGGCTTGTTCATCAACAGGCGAGAACGGGTCCAGTAGCGCCTTGTGTTCGCCCGCGGTCAATGTGCGGCTTTCTATGCCGAGCTTTTCCATCGCATCGACAACACCAAAGCTGTCCATGCGCACACCAATAGAGCCAACGATACTTGAATTACTGGCATAGATTTCATCTGCAGCCGCAGCCACATAGTAGCCGCCGGATGCTGCCATGTCGCTGACTACAGCGTAGAGTGGTGTTTCCGGATATTTTTCACGCAGGCGTACAATCTCATCATAAATGTAACCGGCCTGTACCGGCGTGCCACCGGGACTGTTGATACGCAGTATCACGCCTTCGGTTTTTTCATCTTCGAAGGCGCTTTTCAGTGCGGTGACGATATTGTCAGCACTCGCTGTTTCGCCATCAGCAATAATGCCTTGCAGCTCAACGAGGGCGGTATGTTTCTTGGCGATCTTTGCTTTATCGATGTCGGTATCTACAAACATCAGTAAGACAAAGGTGATATAGGCGAAAATAAGGAATTTGAAAAAGATGCTCCAGCGCCGCGCACGTTTCTGCTCTTTAAGGCTTGCCTGCGCCAGTTTGGTGATGACACGCCGTTCCCAGAGATGTTCTTGTTCAGTCATTGTTCAACGGTTTCCTTGGTATTGAAGCTGTGTTGTGTATTATGGGATAAAAACTCATATAAGTCTGTGATGTTGTCAAGGCAGGTGATGGGATTATGCAGCATCAGGGATTCTACATTTTCCACACCATGGGTGACGCCAATTGCTTCTATGCCTGCATTGCCTGCCATCAACATGTCGTGGGAACTGTCACCGATCATCACGGTATTCGTCGTGGCGGTATTCAGTTCGTGCAAAATACTGTTAAGCATTTCAGGGTGGGGCTTGGATTTGTTCTCTCCGGCACAACGCGTCGTAATGAAATAGTGGTCGAGCCTGTGTTTCTGTATGGCTCGATCAAGACCGATACGGCTTTTGCCGGTGGCAATCGCCAGGCTGTAATCGTCAGCGGCGAGTTGATCCAGCAATTCATTGACGCCTGCAAACAGCCGTTCAGGAACCTTGCTGTCATAAAGGAAATCCTGTCGGTAGGCGTCGGCCAGCAGCTCAATTTTGCCGGAATCCAGTTCCGGGAGTAACTGTTCGAGTGCTTCGCGCAGGCCCAGGCCGATCACACTGCGTGCCTGATCTTCACTGACTGCAGCACCGCATACTTTATGGCTGGCATGCTGCAAACTGGTAACAATGCGTTCTATCGAGTCGATCAGGGTACCGTCCCAGTCAAATACCAGCAAGTTGTATCTTGCGTGTTTCATATGGTTATATTATCCAGAAATCGTGACAAATCTTCACTTAATGGCGCATGTACCGATATGCCTTCACCCAGCGGCAGTACGATATGGCTGGCATGCAGGAAAAGTCGTTTGAGGCCCCGTTTTCTCATTTCGCGGTTGAAAGCCGCATCGCCGTATTTATTGTCACCGGCAACCGGGTGGCCGGTGGCCGCGGCATGCACACGAATCTGATGCGTGCGCCCGGTATCGATGCGAACCTGCATCAAACTGGCATTGTCGTAGTGTTGTACCAGCTTGAAATGGCTGACAGCTTTCTGGCCATCAGCACTGACTTCGACGCTATGTTCACCACCGCGTCGAACTTTCCGCAGCGGCATTTCAACAGTTCTGTCGCCCCGCTGCCAGTGACCGGCGAGCAGGGCGAGATAGGTCTTTTCGACAGCTGGTGCATGCCCATCGTTCCCTTCATTTCTCAGCGCCTGATGCAGTATGTTTAATGTTTCCCTGTTTTTTGCCAGCACCAGGCAGCCACTGGTTTCGCGGTCAAGACGGTGAACCAGTTCGAGGAAATGATCGGGATAGATTTTGCGCATGGCCTCGATAAGGCCAAAGTCGAGCTCGCTGCCGCCATGCACGGCAATACCCGAAGGCTTGTTCAAGACCAGGATATTGTGATTTTCAAACAAACGGGCTTGCTGCAGCAGATCGATTATCGCATCCGGGACAATCGTTTCTGTCCTGGCAACCATGCGGACCGGCGGTATCCGCACCTGGTCTCCCGGTTGCAGACGGTATGCCGGTTTTTTACGGCCCTTGTTGACCCTGACCTGGCCGCTGCGCAATAACCGGTATATGTGGCTTTTGGGCACCCCCTTGAGCTGCGTCATCAGGTAGTTATCCAGCCGCTGACCAGCCTGGTCGCTAGCAACTTCGACCATTTTCACCGAATTTAACGGCTTTTCGTTCATTTTCGGGTGATTCATCGTGTTCAGCTGTCCTGGTAGGGGTGCAGAATTGTATTGACCAAAGGTACGTATTTTGACAGACTTGCCAGTTAAGGTTCCAGTGTAAGTTATTGCGCACCAAAGGTTTTTTCTCCGGAAACATGTTCGGAGCAATGCGGGCCAGGTGAATTATATTCTGTTCAGGCGCAACTTAAGGAATCTAAAAACAAACAATTTTACTCATTCGCATGTATGCGGATGAATTAAAAATAATTTTAATAAATGATTAATCCGGTCCATATCTACGAACCCTCTATCGCAGTAGCCGAAGTCGTCATCGCTGTCCTGGTGATGATGTTCTTATTCGCGCCACTCCGCAAACAAAAAAAAGTTGAGCAATCACAAAACAAGTTGACTGCTGTTCGTAATCTGTTCAGGCCGGCTCTATTTACAGGTTTGACTACACATGAAACGAATCCTTATCAATGCAGTCCAGAAAGAAGAAGTACGGGTTGCTATGGTCGATGGCCAGCAACTCTACGATCTGGACATCGAAATACCTTCACAGGGACAGAAAAAGGCCAATGTCTATAAGGGAAAAATTACCCGCATAGAGCCCAGCCTCGAGGCGGCATTTGTCGAATACGGCGCAGAGCGCCATGGTTTTCTTCCGTTCAAGGAAATCTCACGCAACTATTTCAGCGAGGAAGCGCTGAAAGCTCAGGGCCGCCCTGATATCAAGACAGCACTTTCTGAAGGGCAGGAAGTCGTTGTGCAGGTGGAAAAAGAGGAGCGTGGCAACAAGGGCGCCGCTTTGACCACGTTTATCAGCCTGGCCGGCCGCTTCCTGGTACTGATGCCGAATAATCCGCGTGCGGGTGGTGTCTCGCGCCGTATTGAGGGCGAAGACCGTAATATCATCCGCGAATCTCTCAGCCAGCTGGATATCCCCCGTGGCATGGGGCTGATTGTGCGTACTGCCGGCGTCGGCAGGAGCGTTGAAGAACTGCAGTGGGACCTCGAGTACCTGATGCAGCTGTGGAGTGCAATTGAAAAGGCTGCCAGCGAGCGCGCGGCGCCCTTCCTGATTTACCAGGAAAGCAATGCGATCGTACGTGCACTGCGTGACTATTTCAGAACCGATATCAGTGAAGTGCTGATCGATTCACAAAAGGTCTACGAAACCGCTCGCCAGTTTGTCGAGCAGGTGATGCCCGAGCGTTTGAACAAGCTCAAGCTCTATACTGACCCGGTGCCGCTGTTCAATCGCTTCCAGATCGAAAACCAGATCGAATCGGCCTATCGTCGTGAAGTACAGCTGCCTTCCGGCGGCGCGATCGTTGTCGATCATACCGAAGCGCTGACCTCGATTGATATCAACTCTGCCCGTGCGACTCGTGGTGGTGATATCGAGGAAACAGCCTTCAATACCAATCTCGAAGCGGCAGACGAAATTGCCCGTCAGTTGCGATTACGTGATCTTGGTGGTCTGATCGTCATTGACTTTATCGACATGGTGTCGACGCGCAACCAGCGTGAAGTTGAAAACCGCCTGCGCGATGCCGTGAAAATCGATCGGGCACGTGTGCAGATAGGCCGTATTTCCCGTTTTGGTTTACTGGAGATGTCGCGTCAGCGTCTGAAGCCATCACTTGGAGAATCCACCCAGATCATATGTCCGCGCTGTACAGGTCACGGCACAATCCGTACGGTTGAATCACTGGCACTGTCGTTGATCAGAATAATGGAAGAGGAAGCATTGAAGGAGAATACGGCGCGGGTCGATGTCCATGTCCCTGTTGATGTTGCCACCTATATGCTCAACGAGAAGCGCAAGGCGATTAACGAAATAGAACAGCAAACCCGGATCAGGATGGTGATCATCGCCAACTCTACGCTTGAAACACCTCAGTACCGTGTGGAACGTGTCCGCAAGAGTGAAATTGATGATGCCAGTGAAGTCGCCAGCTACAAGCAGGTTGTTGAGGTTGGCGAAAATTACAACCCGGCTGATTTTACTGAAAAGGTTATTCAGCCGGAACAGCCTGCAGTTACCGCTATTGCACCGTCACGACCGGCGCCCACACCCGCACCCACACCTGCAGCACAGCCCACCGGTGGTATTCTGACCAGGATTGTTTCATTGTTTACCGGGGATGAAGGCAAGGCGGCAAGGGAAAAGAGCGAGCCGGAACCGGCGAGGAAACCCGCGCCCCGACGCAGTGGTGGCCGAGGTGCAAAACCCAAGGGCCAGGCGCAGGCCGGGCAGGGAAGACGTCGTGGTGGACGTAAGCCGGCCCAGGGGCAGAAAGGCGGACAACGCAGTGAACAACAACGCAAGCAAAAGAGTGCGCAACCATCCGATCAGCAGGCCAGTAAAGCCAAAGCGGATACTGCGGCCAAAACGCCAGTCCAGGAATCTAAGGAACAGGCCGGTGAAAGCAAGCCCAGAAGCCGGGGTCGCAGAGGCGGGCGTGGCAGACGCAGCTCCGGCAAGCAGCGCCAGTCTGATGCACAGCAGACTGGCCCATCACAAAAACCAGCAACGGATAAACAGACTGAAGCACCTGTAAAGCAGGCTGAAGCACAGGCGCACAAATCATCGAGTGAATCCTCGTCCAGGCCTCAGGACAAGGCACCGACAGCAGCAAAAACTGCAACCAGCAAAGATGCAACCAGCAAAGATGCAACCAGCAAAGATGCAACCAGCAAAGATGCAACCAGCAAAGATGCAACCAGCAAAGATGCAGCGTCAGAGGTTAAACGCGAGACTGTGGCAACGGGTGAATAGTACAGTGATCAGCGGTTACAGCCTGCCAGGCTGATCGCTTACCGAAGAGCAGAGGTTTGTCCCTCAGGCTCAACTTCTGAAAACCTGAATGGCTGCCACCGGGATTTGCGTTGATGGCGGCAAACCGATATACAGCTTTTGCCGGCCTTGAATAACGTGAGCTTGAAAATTTCTATTGCCCGCTGACCATGCCCTTTTCCTGCAGGTGTGCAAGCAGGCCTTCCGCTGCCTCTTCAACCATGTCGAGCACGGTCTCGAATCCATGACTGCCGCCATAGTAGGGATCGGGTACATCAGTTGCATGTCTGTTTCGGGCAAATTGCATGAACATGTGCAGCTTATGTTCATGGCCTGACGGGCAAATGGCTTCCAGTTCATAATGGTTATCGCTGTCCATGGCGATAATAAAATCAAACTCTTCAAAGTCTGCACTGCTTACCTTGCGCGCACGTTGCGGACCCAGATCTATTCCCCGTTTCATCGCTGCTTTCTGAGCGCGTTGATCAGGTGGGTGGCCGATATGATAGGCGATGGTTCCAGCAGAATCGATATGAATCTTCTGTTCAAGACCGGCATCTATGACCTTCTGTCTGAACACGCCTTCCGCTGTGGGTGATCTGCATATATTGCCCATACAAACGAACAGGACTGAGATACTGGGTTTAGTATTCATAACGTAATTATATATTCTCGTTGCAGTATGCATTAGTTACGGTATCTGAATTGATTCAGGAAACAACCTGAAACAATGTGATTGATTGAAGCTCTGACATTTTGTGTGATAAAAGTTTCATGCTGGCGAGCCCCGGGTCTTCTGGTGTACGGCATCGAACACACTGAGAACATAAAAAGCAAACAGCATGGTGAGCAGGAAAGCTGCCAGGGCGACGGATCGATACGGGCGATTACGATCTGCCGGTAAAACGGCTATCAACACGGCCCCTGGGCGCGGCATGATTAACAGGCCTGTCAGCAATTGCATAACGATCCACGGAATGGAAAATCTGAACATTTGCCGTGCCAGTGCTTGTAAGTTTGCAGGCAAGTCGAGGATAGTGCCTGTGTATGCATTAACACTTACTCAAAGTGCGGGAATTATACAGCAATGTCAGAATGGCCGCACGCCATATCTGTGTAATAGTCAGGAACTGATCTTACATCAACTGTCAGATTCGCTCTAACTGAGAATTTTTCATAAGGACGGTAATTTCTGAATCCGGTTAAAACATTTGATACCGCACATGCTCTCGCGGAGATGCCGGGAACGCAGAGGAAGGTCAATTTAATTTAATCGTTTCATCAGCTATAAACATGTGTTAGCTCCGCGTACTCTGCGCCTCAGCGAGATAACAGGATTTAAATCTGCAGCACAGGCGTATGTCGACGATAGAAAACCTGACCGTGTTTGTGATATCAGGTCGAGACCACTACCTATTTGCTATGGCTGGATTTACGCTGGCGTGTTCTGCTCCGTGCCGACCATAGCCGATGAAGAAGATGGCCTTTGATTGCCGGTTCTATTCTGCTGGTAACTTCAGTAGGTGGTTTGACGATTCTGGTGTTGCAGGCAACTACTGTTGGCAGTATCGGGTCTGATTGTCGTGGTTATGCATGTTGCTCAGCTTTCATTTGTGAAAGCGGCGCCGGGGAATGCTGCGGGTTGTTATTTAAGTGAATTGCGGTATTTAATCGGTGAAGTGCCGGTCCATTTTTTGAACGCCCTGGAAAATGCACTTTGCTCAGAGAAGCCGAGAAGAAATGCGATATCGCTCATGCTGTTGACTGGATTTTTTATATATTGTATCGCAGCCATTTTACGCACATTATCGAGTAACGCCCTGAATGATGTACCTCGTTCCTTGAGTTTTCTTTGCAGACTGCGCTCACTCAGGTTCAACTCTCTTGCAATCAGGTTGTCAGTCACATTTCCTGAGGGCAGGTTCTCAATAATGACCGACTGTATCTGGCGGACAATATCGCCTTTCTTGATTTCGATCAGGTACTTCATCAGGAACTCATCATGCAGCAGGACGAGCTCCTTGTTGCCTGATCCCAGGGTCTTTTCGACATCATATTTTGACAGGGTAATACTGCTGACTGGCGCATTGTAAACAACCGGTATTCTGAAGTAAGCCGATATTGTTTTTTCGCAAGGCGGTTGTGCATGTGCCAGGCAGACTTCCGACGGCATCAACTCATCGCCATAATTAAAACGGCACATATGCATGAGTACCGACAACACCACATCGTGATGTTGTGGCAGTGTGAAAACAGACTTTTCCAGATCGATGATGACTTTCAGGCCGGCGGGTGTATTTGCAAGCTTGATGTTCAGGTCTTCGCTGACCACATGGATATAACGTACGACCCTGTTGAATGCGGTTTTCAAGGTCGAGCTTGCACACCATGCATAACCCAGGGCGCCGACATAGGAGGGGTGCCAGTTCTCTGCCATCTTGACGCCGAAACAGGGGTCGTCGAGCAGTTCGGCAGCAAGACGCCATAGTTCATCGACATGAGCAATACTGATGCGCGCATTGGATTTTTTCAACAATGCCGGGTTGATACCTGCTTTTCTATACAGCGGTGCTGGATCGTGGCCGCAGCTTTCGATGTATTTCCACAGCATGTTTGTGGCGGGGGCAAAGTGCGTCAGTTGCATATCTGGATACCGGTGAAGCCGACTCCGGTTACGTTAAACGGATGGCGCGCATTGTCAAGTTATTACGCTGTGTAATTGCTAGATTCCGCCTGACTACAATCGCGTATTTCCGTACCAGGGTGGCTGTTGGAACAATGTTGGCAATTTTTAGATCACAGGAGTCGAAAGATTTCGATAAAGCCATGGATCTACTTGAATGTTCGCGGACCTTGATGAGCAGCGCGATAGAAACTCATCGCGCTATTGAAGAAGCCGACAGTGATGATCTGGTTGAATTGCTCACACTCATTGCAGTGGTCAGACCGGTCAATAATTTTCTGCAGAAGCATATCGACCCAGTCAGCAAGAAAATTACTGACTGGAAATTACGGATGCAGCAGGACGAGCCCGATCGTTACCGGAAGATTGAGCGCGTTATCAGTAATGCCGAAAAGAATCTATGCGCCGCCAGGAGGAAGTCAATTGATATCCATTACTGGATGCGATTTGGCAGACCCTGTCTGCTGCCGGTACCTTTCATTAAAGAACATCAATAACAGGTTTATTTTGCAGAGATCAAGATGATGCGTTTATATGATAACTCGACCGGATGTGTCGTGGCGAATATCGACGGCAAGAAGATGCTGGTTGATACCGGAACAGCAAAGACATTTTATGACGAGTACCAGGGGATTCGGATCAAGCAACTTTCTCGTATGCTTGGACTGCAGTTAGACGGGGTTCTGGGTATGGACAGTTTAAGAGGCAAGGTGCTGTCGTTAACGCGCAACATGATACATATTAATGGTACGCCGCCTGATCTTGCCGGCACGCCAATATTTTATGTTTCCGGGGTTCCCTGTGTTGATATCAGGATCAATGAGGTTCCATGCCGGGCAGTGATAAAAACCAGTGCAACGACGACATACATCTCCACAGGTCTGATAACGAGGGACAGGCATTCAGCTTTCGCGGACGATTTTCACCCGCCATACGGAAATGTCCGGGTCAAAAAGTTCGTTAATTATTTCAGTATCGCCGGCAAGAATTTTTTTGCCGATGCCGGTGAATTGCCGTGTGACATGTCCCTGGTGGCAGCTGAGGGTATAGATGCGATTATCGGTACGGACCTGTTGAAACGTTTTGATCTGGTTATGGATTTTTCCATTAACCGGCTGCATCTGGTAAGCAATTAGTCGTGTCGTTCGTTGCCGTCTGGCGCCATCTGCCTGCAGGCATTGATTAGCACTACTACAGCATATCCGTTAATATGCCGCCTGTTTTTTATGATACGGATCGAGCATGCTGCACAT
>JASFVM010000186.1:0-5657 GCA_050049835.1 Gammaproteobacteria bacterium | reverse complement strand
GCTGCTGCTGAAATTGCTGCAACAGATCATGGCCTATGATGATTCGCGACTATTGCTCGACCGGGTGCTGGAGATACTGGTGGCAATCGTCGGGCGACCTGTGTACATCAGTCTGCTGCTTGAGTACCCACGCGCACAGCTACAGATGCTTGAGTTGTGTGCTGCCAGCCACTGGTTTACCAACGAGCTGGCGCGCTATCCGATTTTGCTGGATGAATTGCTCGACCCCCGGGAATTGTTTCGACAGAACGATCGCGAGCAGCTTACGCTTGAGCTGCAGCGGCTGATGTCGCAGGTTGACGAGGATGACCTGGAACAGCAAATGGAGCGATTGCGTCAGTTCAGGCGCACCGAGATATTCAAGCTGGCCGCAACCGATGTCATTCACATACACGAGATCTGGGATGTCGGTGCCAAGCTGAGTGCGATCGCCGATGTCGTGCTGGAAAAGGTTTTCCAGCTGTCCTGGAACGCGGTGTGCAAACGGCACGGGGCCCCGGTCTGCCGTATCGAAGGCAAGGCGTACCACCCGGGCATGGCGATCATCGCCTATGGCAAGCTGGGCGGACTTGAGATGGGCTACGGTTCAGACCTGGATATCATATTTCTGCACGACAGCGCAGGCGAGCAGCAGTATACCAGTGGTGAGAAATGCATCGACAACACCCAGTTTTTCAGCCGGGTAGCGCAAAAAGTGCTGCATATCCTGGGCGTCCGCACCCATTCCGGCATGCTTTATGAGGCGGATACCCGGCTGCGGCCCGATGGCCGTGCCGGTATGATGGTCAGCAGTGTCGTCGCGTTTGAACAATACCAGAAAGACAAGGCCTGGACGTGGGAACACCAGGCGCTGCTGCGCACGCGAGTCATTACAGGAAGCGAGCCAGTCAGGCAGGAGTTTGCTAGAATCCGACAGTCGGTGCTTGCGGTGCCCCGGGATACGGCAAGGATTTGTAGCGATGTGGTCGAAATGCGTGAAAAAATGCGTACGCATCTTGCCAGTCGTGATGCAGCGAGGATCAATTTCAAGCAGGATCCGGGCGGAATGGTCGATATCGAGTTTACGACCCAGGCCGGTGTGTTATTGAAAGCGGCCGAATATCCCGAGATGCTCAGCGTGAGTTCAACCCTGGAATTTATCGAGTACCTGGCCGGTGTAGGCTGGTACAGCAATAATGAAGCCGATGATCTTGCGACGGCATACAAACTGTTTCGGCAACAGACCAACAAGCAGGCGCTGGAGGTCGAACTCCCAGGGGACATCAGGGAAGTACTGCAACCACATCTCGACAGGGTGACTGAAATATGGAACCGGCTTGTTGTGGCAAGGGCGGTAACAGCACAGGGTTGACAGTTGCTGTGTTCAGGCAGCAGCGTAACTGGATTAAGTTATTGATTGGCTGTCATACCGGTTCGGTACATAGCTATATGACCGGCCCGGTTGACATTATTTATTATGGAGACTGATATGCTAACCATGGGTGACCGTGATGGCGTAATCTGGTTTGATGGTGAAATGGTGCCGTGGCGTGAAGCACAGGTTCATGTGCTGACACACACCTTGCATTACGGTATGGGCGTTTTCGAAGGCGTTCGCGCCTACAACACAGAAATAGGCACCGCAATATTTCGCTTGCAAGCACATACTGACCGCCTGTTTGACTCGGCCCATATCATGATGATGGATATGCCGTTCGATAAGGCGACAATCAACGAGGCCCAGCGTGCGTCCGTGCGTGAAAACAACCTGGAAACGGCTTACATCAGGCCGATGTGCTTCTATGGCTCGGAGGGTATGGGTCTGCGCGCGGATAATCTCAGGGTGCACGTGATTGTTGCCGCCTGGGAATGGGGTTCCTATCTCGGCCAGGAAAGTCTCGAGAACGGCATTCGTGTCAAGACATCCAGTTTTACCCGCCACCATGTCAATATCAGCATGTGCAAGGCCAAGGCGAACGGGCATTACATTAACTCCATGCTGGCATTGAACGAAGCATTGAATGATGGCTATGATGAAGCCATGCTGCTCGATGCGGAAGGCTACGTTGCTGAAGGCAGCGGTGAAAATATTTTTGTTGTAAAAAATAACATTATCTATACGCCTGACCTGACATCCGCGCTCAACGGCATTACGCGTAACACCATTTTTACCCTGGCTAACGATGCCGGCTACGAAATCGTAGAAAAACGTATTACCCGTGACGAGGTCTATATTGCGGACGAGGTTTTTCTGACCGGTACCGCTGCTGAGGTGACACCCGTACGCGAAGTCGATAATCGGCCGATCGGTAATGGCGGGCGTGGCCACGTAACGGAAATATTGCAGACCTTGTATTTCGATGTTGTTCATGGTCGTCTTGACAGGCATCCTGAATGGCTGACGCCGGTAAAAGACTAATTGCAACCGAGGGGATTCACTATGCCAAATCCGCATACCGCCAACCAGCACGGGCTGGATACACCCAACAAGCAGTCGCGCTATGAAGTCACGCGTGATGACTTGCCGGTGCATTGCCCGATGCCCGCGACCAGCCTGTGGAACTCACACCCCCAGGTCTACATTCCCGTCGAGGAACACGGCTCGGCCCGCTGTCCCTATTGCGGCGCTGAATACGTGCTCAAGGACTGAAAGGTCTTTAGCTGAATGCATATCGAAATCCCCAAATTCAACAAGGCGCGGGTGCTGGTCGTTGGCGACCTGATGCTGGACCGTTACTGGCATGGCCCGGCTTCGCGTATCTCACCGGAAGCACCAGTGCCGGTTGTGCATATCAGCGAAATCGAGGAACGGCCTGGCGGTGCGGGTAACGTGGCGCTGAACATTGCCAGGCTGGGGACGCATTGTACCGTCCTCGGGCTCACCGGTGATGATGATGCGGCCAATGCGCTGGAGAAAAGCCTGCAGGCTGCGGGCGTCAAAACCCGGTTCATTCGTCTGCAGGAAAATGCGACCGTCACCAAACTGCGCGTAATGAGCCGTCACCAGCAATTGATCAGGCTGGATTTTGAAGACGGCTTTATCGGGCAGAATATTTCAGGGGAAGAAGTCGAATTTGCAAGATTGCTCGACGAACATGATGTTGTGGTTTGCTCGGATTATGGCAAGGGCAGCCTGCGTAATGTGCAATCCCTGATTGCGCTGTGCCGGGAGAAGAAAATTCCGGTATTGATTGATCCCAAGGGTACGGATTTTGACAAGTATACCGGGGCAAGCCTGATAACACCCAATCTGTCCGAATTCGAAGCCATCGTCGGTGAGTGCGAAAACGAGGATGAAATCGTGGAAAAAGGGCAACGGCTGTGTGAACAATGCAATTTCGATGCATTATTGATCACCCGCAGTGAGCACGGCATGACCCTTATTCAAAATGATGAAGAAGTGTTTCATCTGCCGACGCGCGCCCGCGAGGTCTATGACGTAACCGGTGCCGGTGATACAGTGATCTCGACACTGGCTGCAGCACTTGCGGCTGGCGATGATATCCAAAACGCGGTTGCGCTGGCCAACCTTGCCGCCGGTATCGTGGTTGGCAAGCTGGGAACTGCAAGTGTCACCCAGGAGGAGCTGTACCAGGAGATCCACAAACATATTGCAGTCAAGCGCGGGGTTGTCAGTCAACAGGAATTGAAGATGGCCGTAAACCAGTGCCGGCAACGCGGTGAGGTTATTGTCATGACCAATGGCTGTTTCGATATTCTGCATGCCGGTCATGTCACTTATTTGCAACAGGCGCGGGAGCAGGGTGATCGTTTGATTGTTGCGGTTAACGTCGATGAAACCGTGCGTAAGCTTAAAGGTGAAGACCGGCCGGTCAATCCACTGGAACACCGTATGCGTATGCTGGCTGCACTGGAATGTGTCGACTGGGTGCTGCCATTCGAGGAAGAGACGCCAATGAGCCTGATCTGTGATGTCTTGCCGGATATCCTGGTCAAGGGTGGCGATAATGATCCGGACAAAATCCCGGGTGGTGATTGTGTGCGTGACAACGGTGGCGAGGTGCGTGTCCTGTCTTATGTTGATGGGGTATCAACAACTGAAATAATTGGCACCATTCGTGGGAGGGCATAGACATCACCATGAAGGTTGATGTTGATGTGGTCATCATCGGCGGCGGAATCGCCGGCATGTGGACGCTGGCTCGTCTGCGTCAGGAAGGGTACAACGCCGTATTGCTTGAGGCCGAAGCGCTCGGCGCAGGGCAGACACGTTATGCACAGGGCATCATTCACGGTGGCACCAAGTACGCGCTGACCGGCAAAATAACCGCATCTTCAGAAGCCGTGGCGAATATGCCTGCTATCTGGCGTGCCTGTCATCAAGGTAAGGGCGAAGTTGATTTGCGCAGGGCATCCATGATATCCGACGCGCATTATCTCTGGTCGACCACAAACATCGCTTCAAAAATCACCGGTTTCTTTGCCAGCCAGGTCATGCGTGCCCGCACTACGGCGCTGAAGCCGGAGCAGAGGCCGGAACTTTTTCAACATAGAGATTTCAGGGGCAATATTTACCGGCTCGATGAACCGGTGTTTGACACTATCAGCGTGTTGCGCGCTATGGCGGAACCGGTTTTGTCATCAATCGTCGCAGTGAAAAAACAAAGCCTGCAGCTGCAGTCCTCTGTACTGAAACTTGAGACCTCCAGTGGCGATAATTTCGAATTGGGCTTCAGCAAGTTGATCCTGATGGCGGGGCAGGGTAATGAAGGCCTGTTGAGATCAGCAGGCCGATCACGACCCGTGATGCAACTCAGGCCGCTCAAGATGGTAATGATGCGTGGTGCCATAAATAAAAAAGTATTTGCCCATTGCATGGGGGCGGGCGTTAACCCGCGTATTACCATTACCTCACATACCGACAGGGACAACAATATCGTCTGGTATCTGGGTGGGCAGCTGGCGGAAGAAGGGGTCAAACGGACGGACAGTGAACAGATCGAAAAAGCACAGCAGGAAATAGCAGCCTTGATCCCGTGGCAACAGCAGGAGGGGATGCAATGGGCAACGCTCGATATCGACCGTGCCGAGGTCAGGCATGCTGACGGTCACCGGCCGGATACTTTTTTTGCGGATGAGCAGGCTGGCGTCATTACAGCATGGCCGACCAAGCTGGCGCTTGCGCCCATGCTTGCTCAGCAGATACTTGAGCTGGTCGCCGGCATCGAACGAACACGGTCTGAATTACCCGACTGGCCGGCGCCTCCGTTCGCGGATTATCCCTGGGACGAGCCGGCAAGGTGGGGGATGGAATGAAGCTCAGAGCACTGGGCTCAACCGGAATCAAGGTCAGTCCGCTGGGCCTGGGCACGGTCAAGATCGGACGCAACGAACAGGTCAAATACCCGCAGGGCTTCAAAATACCGGATGATGAACATGTCAGCGGGCTGCTGGCGCTGGCACGGGATCTGGGTATCAATTTTATTGACACCGCGCCCGCCTATGGCACCAGCGAGCAGCGCCTGGGACAGCTGCTGCCGGAGCGTGACAACTGGGTGATTATGACCAAGGTGGGTGAGATCTTTGAGAACGGCCAGTCCCGCTTTGATTTTTCTGCACAACATACCCGTCAGTCAGTCGAGAACAGTCTGAAAAAACTGCGAAGAGAAATGATTGATGTCGTTCTGGTGCACTCTGACGGCAATGATATGAACATC
>JASFVM010000185.1:0-5662 GCA_050049835.1 Gammaproteobacteria bacterium | reverse complement strand
CTGAGTAAAGCCATGTCGATGGCAAGGGACGAAATAACACACATCAGTGATATTACCCAGGATGAAGCCGAGGAAATCAGCAATTTCATCAAACGCGATATCAACGACGCAGCTGAATACATGATGGAAACCAGCTCGGAATTCAGTGACTGGCTGATGCTGGACATCGAAGTGATTGAGCGCAAACTGATTGACCTGTTCCTCTCTGTTGCTGACAAGACACGTGTCGAACTCGAGCAATTTGGCGTGCAGAATCGGGAAGTCAGCCTGTACTATGCAGGTGAAATAACAGGCCCCGGAACACTGCAGTGCACCGAATGCGGGCACCAGGTGTCTTTCACCACGACCTCGCATATCGACGAATGCCCGAAGTGCGGACACAACACCTTCAGGCGCGCTGAATTCAAGGACTAACGCGCTTGCTGAGCCGCGGCCAGGCACAGGCAGCGCCCACAAGCATGAATGCCAGCACCACGATAAAGGCATCACCCCACAAGACGTAAGGTGTTCGGCCCTGCAGCGGGGTAACCCTTGCTCTCAGCACATGCCGCTCGAACGCGGGTGCCACTTCAACCTCTTCCCCCTGTGGCCCGATCACCGAGGAAATTCCGGTATTTGTCGCCCGCAGCAGATAGCGACCTGTTTCCAGGGCACGCATTCTGGCAATGGCATGATGCTGATGTGACTCGTGTGAACCGTCAAACCAGGCATCATTGCTGACATTCACCAGGATGGTAGCCTCTGGTAAATCACGACGCACATCTCTTGAAAAGGCGTCTTCAAAACAGATACTGATCCCCAGCGGTTGCCCGGCAGCGACAATAAGCGGCTGATCATCCGGGCCGGAATCAATGTCCGACATCGGGATATTGATCCAGCGATTGAAGAAACCAAGCAACGAGCGAAAAGGGATATATTCACCCAGCGGTACCAGATGGCGTTTAAGGTATTCACCACCGCCGACACTGATGACGCTGTTGTAATAACGGTCGTTGTCCATGTTCTTGATAAACAGTCCGATCAACAGATCTGTATCAGTCTGGTGCAGCGCCTGCCGCAAGCCGGCGATGTAGGCAGGTACACGATGCCGGTAATCCGGTATTGCGGTTTCCGGCCAGATAACAAGATCAGCATCCTTGTGCGCCAGCGTCAGGTCACGATACATCTGCAGGGTGGAGCGATACATACTCCGTTTCCACTTCATTTCCTGTGGTATGTTCCCCTGGATAATGGCAATCTCGACATCTTCCCCGGCCGGTTGTGTCCAGTTGATTTGCTTCAATGCAAACCCCACTACCCAGATGATTGCCGTGATAAAGATTGCCTTCTGCCAGGACAGCTTCTTCAATAGCAACGCCACCAGGGCAGCCGCAGAAAAAGCGACCAGCGCACCGACTGCGTGATTGCCAAACACTGGCGCATAGCCCGACAGGGGAAGGTCAATCTGGGTGTAGCCCGGCTGCATCCAGGCAAAGCCGGTCATCACATAACCTCTGAACCATTCAGCCAGTAGCCAGACACATGGAAATACAATCATCAACCGCATTAAATCACGCGCTGCACAACAACGATTGGTCAGATACGCCGCAACTGCCGGGAACAGGGCAAGAAAGGCTGACAGTAAAATAATCATTACCACTGCCAGAACCGCCGGGCTGCCTCCATGAAAATACAGACTGAAAAAAATCCAGCTTATACCTGTCGCTATCGCACCGAAAGCAAATGACCAGACGTGAAGGAATGCGCCGCGTGCATCGACCCTGAGCCAGTGATAAAAAAGAATCGCCATCAAGGGAAAAACCAGCAGGCTCATGCCAAATGGCTCATAGGCCAGTGTCATCAATGTTCCCGCAACAAGGCTGACAAACAATGAAGGCCAGCGATGGCTATCCTGTATCAATGATACAAACTTATGCGACGACATCAGGCAACGTCTGAAGCTACTGATTTTGCCTCGGGCAATAATGTGACCTGCAGATTATTGATGCGCCTTGAACTTGAACTGATAATCTTGAACTGGTAATTGTCGATGGTGATTTCTTCACCACGCCCCGGCATGTGTCCAAGTTCATTCAGTATCAAGCCGGCAACCGTATCGAATTGCTCATTACTGAACTGGGTGCCAAAAAAGGCGTTGAATTCGGTAATCGGTGTCAGACCTTTCAGGGTATAACGGTGAAAGCCATGGCGATGGATGTTGATCGCATCTGCTGCATCGTGCTCATCATCGATTTCACCAACGATCTGTTCCAGCACATCCTCGATCGTAACCAGACCGGCAACGCCACTGTACTCGTCTATTACAATAGCCATATGGTTACGGCTTGTGCGGAAGTCCTTCAGCAGAACATTGAGACGTTTGCTCTCCGGCACAAATACCGCTGGACGGAGTATATCTTTCAGTTCGAATGATTGCCGGCTGGCTTCATCACTGTAATGCGCGAGGTCTTTTGCCAGCAGGATACCGACAATTTCATCAAGGCTTTCATCGATAACAGGAAAGCGTGAGTGACCTGACGACGATACTATGGACAACATTTTGTCGATGCTCTGGTCTTTCTGAATCACCACCATATGCGTACGTGGCACCATAATGTCTCTAACACGCATTTCCGAGACCTGGAATACACCTTCAATCATGATCATCGCATCCATATCGATCAGGCCTTTTTGCTGGCTTTGCCTGAGCGCTTCGAGCAGTTTGTCGCGTTCACTTTTTTTCTTGCCGAATACCGAGCCAATGGCAGAAAAAATACGTTTGAACAAGGAAGGTTTTTCGTGTGCAGTATTCATAGCTTATTGCTGTGCCTGTTCGGCCGCCTGCCGCGCCAGGTTCTCACTATACGGGTTAGCAAACCCAAGCTGATTCAGGATACGTATTTCCAGTGCCTCCATTGCTTCAGCCTGGTCGTCATCAACATGGTCATAACCCTGTAAATGCAGCATGCCATGTACAACCATGTGAGCCCAGTGCGCCGCTGACGATTTGTGCTGTTGTTTTGCTTCGGCATTAATTACATCCGCACATAACACGACATCGCCCAGTATTTTCAGATCGACTTCGCCAGGTAACTCCATAGGGAAGGAAAGAACGTTGGTTGGTTTGTCCTTGCCGCGCCATGTGTGATTGAGTTCGCGCATTTCATCACGACTGACAATCTGTACACTAACAACCACCTCGTCGCTGCAAAGACAGGCTTTGTCAGCCCACTGTCGGATCAGCGTCGGTTCGGGTATATCGCCCTCTTCCGGGTCAAACGCTGCAGACACGGATAGTTCAGTCGTGACCGGCATCAGACGGAATCTTCCTGTTCATAGGCATCCACAATTTTCTTTACCAGCGGATGACGCACGACATCAGCGGCGACAAACTGGGTGATGCCGATCCCTTCGACATTTTTCAGCAACTGCATACTGTGACGCAGTCCGGACATCTTGTCGCGCGGCAGATCCACCTGGGTAACATCGCCGGTAACAACAGCTCTGGAGCCAAAACCGATGCGTGTCAAAAACATTTTCATCTGGTCAATGGTGGTATTCTGCGCTTCATCAAGGATGATAAATGAATCATTCAACGTGCGGCCGCGCATATAGGCCAGTGGTGCGATTTCTATCACGTTGCGCTCAATCAGCTTTGCAACCTTCTGGAATCCCATCATCTCGTAGAGGGCGTCGTACATCGGCCGCAGGTAAGGGTCAATCTTCTGCGCCAGGTCACCGGGAAGGAAACCCAGTCGCTCGCCCGCCTCGACTGCCGGACGCACCAGCACCAAACGTTGTACTTCGTCGTTCTCCAGCGCGTTGACCGCGCTGGCAACGGCAAGATAGGTTTTACCTGTACCTGCCGGACCAATGCCCAGGGTAAGATCATGGTTCTTGATCTGTTTCAGGTATCCCACCTGGTTCCTGCCCCGCCCACGGATGGTCATCTTGCTGGTTTTCAGAGTACAGCGCTGCTGGTCGTCCTTGTGTTGCTGATCAGTACCGGCTTCGTCATTCGACTCGTTCAGATACAGCTGCACGGTCGAAGGCGTCAGTGTCTCCCTGTCAGCAACAGCATAGAGATTCTTGATCGCGTCCATGGCGGCACGCTGATCCTGATCACGCCCTTCGATCTGAAAATGATTGCTGCGACAGGCTATACCAACATCAAAATGCGTTTCCAGTTGATGCAGGTGTTCGTTGAACTGGCCACACAAGTTGGCCAGCCGACTGTTGTCGGTCGGCTCAAGCTCGAAGTCCAGGCTTTTATAGATTTTTACAGGCATGACTCTATGATCGGCCAGACATGATCATGCTGATTTAAGTTGAACATCGTTTTCAACACAGGCCATCATTTCGCCCTGCAGCGAATTCGGAAAGGCTTCAGTTATGCGAACATCAACAAAGCGGCCGACAAGATCTGAACTGCCATTGAAGTTGGTCACGCGGTTGTTTTCGGTACGCCCCGACATCTGGTTAGCGCTTTTCCTTGACGTGCCTTCCACCAGCACGCGTTGCACCGTGCCGACCATCGCCTTGCTGTATCGTTCGGCGCGTGAAGCGATGTCCTGCTGCAATCGAGCCAGGCGTTGTTTCTTGACTTGCAGCGGCGTGTTATCTGGCAAGGCAGCTGCAGGTGTACCCGGGCGGGCACTGTAGATAAAGCTGAATGACTGATCGAAATCGACGTCATCGATCAGCTTCATTGTGGCTGCAAAATCGTCTTCAGTCTCACCTGGAAAACCAACGATAAAATCAGATGATATTGCAATATCGGGACGGACTTCACGCAGCTTGTGAATAATATGCTTGTATTCAAGCGCCGTGTGTCCACGTTTCATTGCCGCCAGTATGCGGTCGGATCCACACTGTACCGGCAGGTGTAAAAAACTGACCAGCTCGGGTACTTCAGCATAGGCCTGGATCAGACGGTCGGAAAACTCCAGCGGGTGCGAGGTGGTAAAACGAATGCGGTCGATACCATCGATGGCTGCAATATAATTGATCAATAACGCCAGATCAGCTTCATCTGCTTCACCCTCAGCAACTTCATCCATAACACCACGATAAGCATTGACGTTTTGCCCAAGCAGATTAACTTCACGCACGCCCTGTGCAGCCAGCCCGGCTACTTCGGCAATGATGTCATCGAAAGGTCTGCTGACTTCTTCGCCGCGGGTGTATGGGACAACACAAAAGCTGCAGTATTTGCTGCAGCCTTCCATGATGGAGACGAAAGCGGTCGGACCTTCGGCCCTGGCCGCAGGCAAATGATCGAACTTTTCGATTTCGGGAAAACTGATGTCGACCACGTGCTGATGTTTCTGCGCGACATTACTCAGCATTTGCGGCAGGCGATGGATCGTTTGCGGACCAAAGACCATATCAACGTAGGGTGCGCGTTGCTGAATGGCATCGCCCTCCTGACTTGCCACACAACCACCGACGCCGATGACGAGATCGGGCTTGTCCTGCTTCCAGGTTTTCCAGCGGCCAAGCTGGGAGAAAACCTTCTCCTGGGCTTTTTCACGGATAGAACAGGTGTTGAGCAGAAGCACGTCGGCTTCTTCGGGATTGAGGGTCAATTCAAGATTGTGGGATTCAGCCAGAACATCGGAAATCTTGTCCGAGTCGTATTCATTCATTTGGCAGCCGAATGTCTTGATGTACAGCTTGCGCG
>JASFVM010000014.1:0-19227 GCA_050049835.1 Gammaproteobacteria bacterium | reverse complement strand
TTAATTGTTATTCTTTAGTCTACCTTGAATAATTATCACAGATTACTGTCAATAAATGCTGTTAACTGTGATTTGGACAGCGCACCCACTTTTGTTGCTTCTACATCGCCATCCTTGAACAGGATCAACGTTGGAATTCCACGTATACCGAACTTGGGCGGCGTGTTCGGATTTTCATCAATATTCAGTTTGGCTATTTTCAGCTTACCAGCATAGTCATCTACCACGTCTTCCAGAATCGGCGCGATCATCTTGCATGGTCCACACCATTCAGCCCAGTAATCCACAAGAACCGGTATGTCTGATTTAATTACATCTTGTTCAAAACTGTCATCTGTTACATGAACAATCTTGTCACTCACTATGCGTATCTCCTGAAATAATTATGAAAATTGCACACGAAAATCTGCGAGCAATAGTTTGAACGAGTTTTTATACTGTTAAAGCGAAGTGTTAAAATGGATGTTTAGATATGTATTGAGGGCTATATTAGACTATTTTCCGGATTTGTACACCCCCCAGACACCCATGACCGGCAGATTTAAGGTAAGCTACGCGCCATGAGTGAACACCACCTGACAAAAACCCGCTACGCAAGCTTCAATTTACCTGAAGTAATCAACCATGGCCTGGCAGATGCCGGTTTTGAATACTGCACGCCAATCCAGGAACAGACCCTGCCCATTGCCCTGCAGGGACGTGATGTCGCTGGTGAAGCCCAGACCGGCACAGGTAAAACCGCAGCCTTTCTGATCGCGGTCTTCAACCAGCTGCTGAAACACCCTGCCAGCGAGCAGCGACGTAAAAACCAGCCACGGGCCCTGATACTGGCGCCAACACGTGAACTGGCTATCCAGATCCACAAGGATGCCGTGTTACTGGGCAGCCATACCGGTCTGGTCTTCGGACTGGCTTACGGTGGCACCGGTTACGACAAGCAACGCGAAGAGCTGGAGGCCGGTGTCGATCTGCTGATTGGCACCCCGGGACGCATCATTGACTATTTCAAGCAGCACGTGTTTGACCTCAAGGCATGCCAGGTTGTCGTACTGGATGAAGCTGATCGAATGTTCGACCTTGGCTTTATCAAGGATATCCGTTACCTGCTGAGAAGATGCCCTGCCCCGGAAAACCGGCTGAGTATGCTGTTTTCAGCAACCCTGTCACACCGGGTTCTGGAAGTGGCTTACGAGCACATGAATGACGCGGAAACCGTGCGCATCAAGTCAGACAGGCCGACTGCTGACAAAGTCAAACAAACCGTTTACTACCCGGCAAACGATGAAAAAGTGCCGCTGCTGCTTGGCTTGCTGCAATCACTCAAGCCCACCCGCAGCATTATTTTCGTCAACACCAAACGTGTCGCCGAAAACCTGTATGCGTGGCTGGAGGGCAATGGCTATAGAACCGCACTTCTTTCCGGGGACGTCCCGCAGAAAAAACGCCAGACACTGCTGAAAAAATTCCAGGATGATGAATTTAAAATCCTGGTCGCAACCGATGTTGCGGCACGCGGACTGCACATTCCCGAAGTCAGCCACGTTTTCAATTTTGATCTGCCCCAGAGCGGTGAAGATTATGTCCATCGCGTGGGAAGAACTGCACGTGCCGGCGCAAGCGGCGCCGCAATCAGTTTTGCATGCGAGGATTATGCCCATTATCTGATGGATATCGAGGAATATATCGGCCATCGCATCGATAACGAACCGATCAACTATGATTTGCTGGTCAAGCCTGAACCGCCGATCAAGCGCAAACCCAGAAGACCCCAGGGATCTGCCGGTCGCCATGGCCACAAACAGGGCCAGGACAAGCGTCGAGGTCATGGTAAACAGGGACACAAACATCGTGACAAGGGCAACCGGAACAAGGCCGGCAAAAGCCCGTCAACAGAATCGGCATAAAAAAACAGCCGACAAAGGGCTCGCCAACGCTGTTTTAATCGCCTGACAAAACAGAAAAGATGGCACGCGCCGTTGTCAGCGCCTGCTCGGGATCACTGTCAAGCACATTGTAATGCCCCATTTTTCGTCCCGGTCGCGCCTCCTTTTTGCCATAAAGATGCAGCTTGGCAATGGGCTCGCGCAGCAACACCTGCCAGTCCGGTTGCCACAGATCGCCCAGTAGATTAACCATCACAACGGGAGATAATAATGTCACGTCCCCGGGTGCCAGGCCGCATATGACACGCACCTGTTGATCGAACTGCGAGGTAACACAGGCATCCCCGGTGTAATGGCCGCTGTTATGCGGACGCGGCGCCATTTCGTTAAACAATAACGCATTGTTACTATCGATAAAAAACTCGACAGCGAGCACACCGACATAATCCAGTTCTCTGACCAACGCCAGCGCCTGCTCTCTGGCCTGCTCAATAATGGCCCGGTCAATACGCGCCGGCACCATTGTTATATGCAAAATACCGTTTCGGTGCTCGTTTTCACCCACGGTATACACCGCTGTTTCGCCCTGCTGGTTGCGCGCAACGATGACAGAGACTTCCTTGTACAAGTCGATTTTTTGCTCAAGTACAGACTCAACAGCTCCGCTGTCCTTGAATGCCTGTTGCGCCTGCTGTAATGAATCAACGACGTACTGGCCCTTGCCGTCATAGCCAAGTGTGGCTGTTTTCAGCACAGCAGGTAACCCTGTTACGCTGACAGCCTGCTCCAGGTCAGCGACATCAAAAACGGGATGATGGGGCACAGGCGTCAAGCCGGCTTTTATAGCAAAGACTTTTTCCCGATTTCGGTTCTGCGCGATTTCGAGCGCATCGGCGGAAGGAAAAACCGGCCTGCTGGCGGCGAGCCGGCGCATGGAATCAGCCGGCACATTTTCGAATTCCGTCGTAATGACGTCACAGGTGCGCGCCATGTAATCCAGAGCCTCGCTGTCGCCATAATCAGCTTCGATATGATCGTCCGCTATACGACCAGCAGGACTGTCGGGGTCAGGATCGAGCACGTTGAGCTGATAGCCCATGTTGCGGGCAGCCGTACAGAACATGCGTCCCAACTGGCCCCCACCGAGGATACCCAGAGTAGCGCCAGGTAGAATCGGAGCAGCCATATCAATTCCCGGGTGGAAGGTCCATCTCCAGGACGGCGGCACGTTGCCGACGCCTGAACTCATCCAGTTTGTCAGCCAGCCCGCTGTCATGCACGGCAAGGAGCGAAACGGCATACAGGGCAGCATTGGCAGCACCTGCTTCACCAATAGCAAATGTTGCCACCGGTATGCCCCTGGGCATTTGCACGATCGATAGTAATGAATCCATGCCTTTCAGGTACTTCGAGGGTACCGGCACACCCAGCACCGGTACAGTGGTTTTGGATGCCAGCATCCCGGGTAAATGTGCAGCACCGCCAGCACCGGCAATAATACAGGCCAGGCCGCGCTCCCGGGCAGTTTCGGCATATTCAAACAACAGATCCGGGGTACGGTGTGCAGATACGACCTTTGCCTCCACGGGCACGCCGAAGGCTTCCAGTTGTTCGACGGCATGCGCCATGACCGGCCAGTCGCTCTGGCTTCCCATGACAACGCCAATTTTTAATGCTGCCATTACCTACCCCCATCTGTGCGAGGAAAAAAGCGGTGATTTTATACGAAATCACCGGAGATACGAAATACTATATTTGCCTGCTGGTTGTGCATCAGATCAGTGTATTTCATCCAAAATACGATCAAATTGCATTAATACAGGTGGAATTTTGCTACCCTTTACAGGTGTATTGTTATTGGTTTATCAAAGAGATAACACTGGAATGGTTCTTATCAGGCAGACGGCATTTTTATTCTCCCTCATCTGCGCAACAGCTGCGGCTCACGCGAGTGATACACCTGACCTGACCAGGGGCAAGATAATTGTACCTGATGAAATACCGGGCGTAGCAACACTCACGGCCGAAGGTGTTATCGAAAAAGCCAACAGCAGCGACAAACTCGTTATCATTGATGCACGAATCAGCAAAGACCGTGGCATAGGATATATTGAAGAAAGCCTCAGCCTGCCTGACATCAACACTAACTGCACTACTCTGTCAGCAGTGGTCGCAGATAAAAAAACACCTTTGCTGTTCTATTGCAATGGTGTCAAATGCGGGCGCAGTGTCGTCGCCATCAAAATTGCCAAATCCTGCGGCTACAAAAACCTGTCATGGTTCAGGGGTGGCTTCGAAGAATGGAAACAAAAAGGATATCAGTTCCTGACTGAAGAACAAGCATCAACAGAATAGCCAAAGATCGGATTACATGTTCATTAAAAAACCATCGTTAAGCTCGGCTCTGGCAAGCACAATATTTCTTATTGGGCTGCTTGGCCTGATGCTGGTCATATCAACAGAACATATATACAGGAAATTTGCACTTGAACATCAGGAAAAAGCTTTTGAAGCGTTACTGAAGATCAAAACTGACGACCTTATTAAAGAACTTATTGACCACCAGAAAGAACTTGGTTTCAGATTGCAGGCAGAAGAAGAGTTCAAGTCGGCCTACGACTCCAGAAATACAGCTGATCTCATATACTGGCTCGATCAGGAGTTCAATCGCTACTTTGTCACAATCGGCCTGTTGAAGCTCGAAAAAATAATTGTATATGATGCCTCACTGAGCAAACTGGCATCCTCCGAGCGCGGCATAACCATGAACAACTCGGATACAACGCCTTGCAGTGCATTAATCAAGTCGGTAAGAAACCTGAATATAGTCAGGCGCCTCAAGCCCCATTCGCAGATATGCCTGTTTGATGGAAAACCCCTGCTGTCAACCCTGGTTTCCATTGGCAGTCTGCGTCCCAATGGCTACATTCAAATAATTTCTGATCCTGCGCACATTCTTGCAAAAGTACAGGATGAGCTGGGTACCCAGATCCAGATAACCGCGCCTGATGGCATGATTCTGCATCAGTCAGATGAGTGGCGGGCCTACATTCAGGGAGAAGATGACTTTATCTTCAGTCATATCCTGCCCACTTCCAGTGGCAGTCAGGCATTAAAAATATCCGGTGCCGCCAATTTGCACAGCTTCAATAAACAACTAACCGCAACACGCAACAAGGTTATCGGTTTTGCTCTGGTTATTATTGCTCTGGCTCTTGCGTTTGCGCTCTATGTTATCCGCACGGGCTTAAAGCCACTGAAAGACCTGGAAAAGGCAGCGCACAGCATCCGGGACGGGTCGTTTATTTCAGTCGATGAAAGTGCATTTCCTGAAATAGCTACTCCCATCCGCTCGTTCAACGAGATGACACATAAAATCCAGTCATTAATAGAACACCTTAAAAAAGAAGTTACGGAGCACAGAAAAACAGAGAAAAAACTCCTGCGGGCGAAAGAGCAGGCCGAGCAGCATGCCGCATCGGCAGAAAACCAGAAGAACTTCTCCCTGCTGACATTGCAATCGATTATTGATGGCGTCATTACAACTGATATATCCGGCAATATAACTTCCATGAATCCGATGGCTGAACAGCTCTCAGGCTGGACCAAGGAGGATGCACACGGAAAATCGATAACTGACATCATGCATATTCTGGATGAATCCAGCAGGCAGCGCATCGATAATCCGATTGAAAACATTGAAGACAGGAGCGTTCTTGACGAACCCGTCAGCGCTATCCTGATACAAAATGATAGTGGCGTCGAAACGCCGATTGAATACGTAGTGGCCCCGATGCGCAACGGTAACAGCTTGATTGTTGGTATTGTTATCATCATACATGATGAGTCCGTTCAACGATCACTCAACAGGCAACTTACTTTTCAGGCAACACATGATGCTCTGACGGGTCTCATCAATCGTTATGAACTGGAAAGAAGACTCAAACACATACTTACCACCCCGCCCTCTGAAACAGTAAATAATACGCTATGCTACCTGGACCTCGATCAATTCAAGCTCGTCAATGACACCTGTGGACATGCCGCGGGTGATGAATTACTCAAGCAAATAACCTTTATGTTGCAGGAGCGCGTACGCGACAAGGACTCTCTTGCACGTCTCGGCGGTGATGAGTTCGGACTTCTGCTTGAACACTGCGATGTCGAACAGGCAAAAGAAATCGCCGAGGACATGATTGCAACAATAAAGCAGTTCAATTTCAGCTGGGATGACTATAATTTTTCGATCAGCGCCAGTATCGGCATCGTTGATATCAGCGCTGACATAAACACCTGTGAAGACCTGCTCAGTCGTGCCGATTCTGCCTGTTATCTCGCCAAGGAAAGCGGCAGAAACAGTATACAGATATATACCTCTGAAAATGACAAGCTCATTACCCAACAGCGTGAAATGCACTGGATATCCAGAATCAATCATGCACTGGAAGAAAATCGGTTTCAACTTTATTTCCAGAAGATAGCACCACTCAAATCCAGTAAAGGTAAATTCATGAACCACGGTGAGATTCTTCTGCGGATGATAGACAGGGAAGGCGATGTCATATCACCCGATACATTTCTTTCTGCTGCGGAACGTTACAACATGATTCGCATGATTGATGAGTGGGTACTCGAGAACACCATCTACTGGCTATCAGCTCGAAAACAGAAAGCACTGGTTTCCGTGAACCTGTCCGGAATGTCATTATCCGACAAAACATTCCTTAACTTTGTTGTAACAAAAATTAAGGAATACAGAATCAATCCGGAACTGTTATGTTTTGAGATCACTGAAACAGCGGCAATAAGCCATCTGACCACGGCTATCCATTTCATGACAGTATTGAAAAAACTGGGATGTACGTTTGCGCTGGACGACTTCGGCAGTGGCCTGTCGTCATTCTCGTATCTGACCAGCCTGCCCGTTGATTACCTGAAAATTGATGGTTCATTTGTCGTCGACATCGACAAGGATCCCATGCATTACGCCATGGTCAAATCAATCAATGAAGTGGGGCAGGTCATGGGCATCAAGACCATTGCGGAATACGCAGCTTCCGACAATATCATTAATTGCCTGAAACAAATCGGCGTTGATCATGCACAGGGCTATGCCGTTTCAAGACCGTTACCACTGTCCGCGGTCAATGACGAAGAAAGCCCGGAATCACCGCTTGATAAGATGGACAGAAACGAATCTAATATCCGTAAACTGACCTGAATAGCACGGCTGAATATTTCTCGCTGTTTACAAAAACAGCGGCGAAAAAACCATCCTTCATCGCTGACATTCACGCAATATATTCCGATTTGACGTTTGTACGTGCTGTGCCACCAGTGTGTCAAATCACACATTTAACTGCGTGATATGACACAAACCTGAGCCAGCTGCGCTCGTAATTCACTGTTTTTATTCAAGAATTATCATGGCATGTTTTTTGCCTTTTTTGGTTATGTAACGCGCTGGCCATTATTTCGATTTATCTGAAATATTTGTCCTGGAATTCAGCAGGCCGCGCTGTGAATAATCCTGAATATTAATGAGGAGCAGTAATCGATGAAACAAGTAGTTTTCACAGCAAGCGTGTTGAGCATGGCTGTCAGTTCTGCACTTGCTGCAGAAGAGCTGGGAGTCATTGAAGTCGAGAGTACACGTTTGAGTGATGTTAGTGGTGAAGAAGTTAAATCAGCAGACCTGGCAGAAGCGTTAACAAGGAAAGTCCCCAGCATATCGCTGGTGCGCCGAAGCGGTATTGCCAATGATATTATTCTTCGCGGCCAGAAAAAGGACAACATTAATATTCTTATCGACAACGCGAAAGTCTATGGCGCCTGCCCCAACCGGATGGACCCGCCAACATCCCATGTTCTGACAAATACTATCGACAGCATCGAAATTATTGAGGGACCTTACGATGTTGAAAACTTCGGTACCCTGAGTGGTGCTGTTAAAGTTACAACTTTACAACCCTCCGAAGGCCTCAATGGTGAAGTCAGTCTTAACGCAGGCAGTTTTAACTACCTCAAGGCTGCCGCTACAGTCAGTGGTGGTAACGACAAAGTTCGTTTTCTGCTGAGTGCTTCCAACGAGAGCAGCGATCAATACAAAGATGGTGACGGAAATACATTTGCCGACCAGATAGATAACGCCAATCCAACAACAATTCCAATGATGGACCCGCGCTATAAAGATGAGTACAGGGATATCGATGCATATGAAAAAAGCGCATTCCTGGGAAAACTTTATTTTAACTTTACTGAAAACCAGGAATTACGTTTAAGCTATACAGCAAACCGGAGTGATGATGTACTCTACCCTTCGAGCCCGATGGATGCGCTGTTTGATGACTCAAATATTTTAAACATTGAGTATACAGCGAAGGACTTAGCTCGCTTCTCCAAATCACTGGATGTGCAATACTATAGTTCAGATGTCGAACACCCTATGTCAAATTTCTACAGGATCGCTTCAGGTCCGGACTCAGCTAATGAATTGATCAGTTACCTGACAACTGACACACAAGGAGTGAGAATAAAGGACAGCTTTGATATTAGCAGTTCATCGGAATTGACCCTTGGTATTGACACCAGCCTGAGAAACTGGGACGGGGCCTATGAGGGCAAAGGAACGCGCGCCATGTTAACGGGCAATAAAAGCATTGACGATGTCGATACCGAGAATGCAGGCGTATTTGCCCAAATTGAAAACAGGTATTCAAATTTAAGCATAAAAGCAGGTATACGCATTGATGATACCAGCATCACCCCTGCGGGCAGTCTGGGCCAGCAGTCAAACGATTATAGCGGCGTCGGCGCGAATGTTTTCGTGAACTACCAGGCAGATGCCAACACCAGGTATTTTGCCGGTGTGGGAAGTGCTTCACGTGTGCCGGATGCAAGGGAGCTGTATTTCTACAGCCCCATGATGATCGAGATCGGAACGCCGACACTGGACAAGACGACCAATACACAAGTTGATCTTGGTCTTGAAAAGAATCATAACCGCTTTAATATCAAAACAACACTGTTTTATAGCTGGCTGGATGATTATATTTACTTCAATGCGGACAAAGGCACAGGCATGTCGCCGGCCGGAAATGCCTTCGAAAACATCGATGCGACTATGTATGGCTTCGATATAAGTGGCGCTTATTTTGCGACCGATGAAGTGTATGTTGATTTCGGCCTCGCATATCAGCGAGGCAGAAAAGATCAGGCTTTAGCTGGACAGACAGATACCGACCTTGCGGAAGTTCCACCTCTAAAAGCCAATGTAGCGCTGAACTATGATTACAGCAACAGAAACACAGCCAGCATCTCGCTGGTGGCTGCAGATGCCTGGGATAATTTCGATAGCGATAATGGCGAGCAGTACATCAGTGGTTATGGCATCGTCAACGTAAAAGTCAGGCATTATGTTACGAGAAGTCTCGAGTTAACAGCCGGTATTGATAACATAACCGATAAAACTTACGCTGTTACGAATACCTACAAGGATTTAACCCTGTTAGTTGCCGGCTCTGGTGATGTTATCCTGATGAATGAGCCCGGGCGCTACCTGTATGTCAATGGCACGTATAGATTTTAATCAGCGGGCAGGATACATTGCCATACAGCCAACAGGGCTAAAAGCCTCTTGAACATCATGATAGTTGCAGAAATATTTGAAAAAGGCGGCCCTATTGTCTGGGTATTACTGGGGTATTCGATCATCGCCCTGGCGCTGGTACTGGAACGAGTGTTGCATTTTACACTGATGCAAAACTTACCCCAGAATTTTGAGAAACGCCTGAAAATGGCGATTTCTGATAATCAGGTGGAGCCTTTCCTCGGGTCGATGAAGGGCCCTGATGCACGGATTATGCAGGCTATCAAACAGGCTTCTACTGAGGGTATCAGTGACCTCGACAGTGTTGCATCACGCTATGGCTCGGAAGAGCTGCAGAAGATGGAGCGAGGATTCAGAACCCTGTCTATTCTTGGTCATACTGCGCCACTGCTGGGCTTGCTGGGAACCGTTATCGGCATGATCAAAGCCTTCATGGTGATCGAGATGGCCGGTGGGCAAGTGGATTCACAGGCACTGGCCGGAGGGATATGGGAAGCCATGCTGACCACAGGAGCGGGCCTGACCGTGGCTATTCCGATTCTGCTGTTATTGCACATCCTGGAAAGCACAGCTGATAAACGGGCTCATCGCATGCGTCGCAGTGCCATGTTGCTGCTGGAGCTACTCTCCAGTAAGCAAAAGTCGTCAGGGCAAAAAGAAGCAATCCACCATCGTAAGGGCGTTATCCATGAAGTTTGAAGGCCTCAGGCGCAGCAGTCATGTGCCTAATATAACGCCCTTGATTGATATCGTATTTCTATTACTGGTCTTTTTTATGCTGACTTCGCACTTTGTACAGGATGATGCACTGAATATTCAGCTGCCCGAAACAGAGAGCGGAAAGCGACTGGATGAGAAACAAAGTATAGAAATCGTCATAACCGCTGAAGGCCAGTGGTTTTACCAGGGGCAGGCACTCGAGGCAGACGGTTTGTATCTGGCGTTACAGAAGGACTTGTCTGAACGTAAAGACAAGCGGGTACGCATCCGTGGTGACAAGTCATCTGACCTGGATAGTACTGTCACATTACTGGATGTGGCGCGCCGAGCCGGCGCTACAGGTGTGGACATCGTCACTGAACGCAAATGATGCGACCGGAAGCCATTAACTGGAGTGTGGCAATCCTGCTGTCATTGCTTGTCCATAGCATACTTCTTGTGGGTAGCGGTGCCCGTATGGGCGAGCAAAATGCCATGGTCTCGCAGGCGCCCATAATTACCCGGTTAAGTTTTAATCAGTCTTTAGACGACCCTGTACCGGAAGAGCCTCGCCCGATAGAGAAGCAGCGAGCCAGACCATTAAAAAAGATTGAAGCTGAACCGGTACAGGCAAAACCGGTCGAGGCGAAACCGATTATCCGTAAAAAAAAACCAGTAAAAAAAATCGAGCCGACCAGACAGGCCACCACACAAGAGCAGGTCAAGGGAAAGCGCGTCAGTCATTCATCAGATGAACTGTTACCAAAAGAGCGTCAGCTGTATCTGCACAAGCTGATGGGACATATCGAATCGTTCAAGTATTACCCACGTTCCGCTCGTATGCGTTCTCTTGAGGGTGAGGTAAAAGTATCTTTTGTGTTACTCGATAATGGCTCTTACAGGCAGCTAAATCTTGACGGGGCTCATTCGGTGCTTGTCAAGGCTACTCGTTCAGCACTGGAGTCGGCCGTGCCTTTTCCAGCACCTCCCAAAGGCATGATTTTACCGGAGCGGCTTGAACTGACGATGTCTTATTCGCTGGCACATTAAATCTGAATTTGAATCTTGTCTTCGCAGACACCAATGATCATGTAAGCGGTCGCTGTCAAGTATCTAATATGCTGATAAACACTCTGAATTCCAGCCTGGTTTTGTTACAGAACGCTTGCTAATTATGCTAGCAGACAGAGCTAAATATTATTCGAGCAGGTTGTTGTTACACTATACACAGTAGATCATCGTAATGAGTAAAAGATCAGTTTTAGTAAATCATTCTGACGAATGAAGACCTCATAGACGAAACCAGGCTGAGCGGGGCTTTCACAACTTCACCGTGATATTGACTGCCCCTTTATTGCATACTGTTTCCACAGGAGGAACACAGCCGGAATCACGACCAGTGTCAACAGAGTTGCGCTGATCATGCCGCCGACCATCGGTGCTGCAATCCGGCGCATCACTTCAGAACCGGTACCTGCACCAAGCATGATTGGCAGCAAACCCGCTATGATTGAAGCAACCGTCATCATTATTGGCCTGATGCGCATGAGTGCGCCATCTATTACGGCCGCCCGCACCTCTTCCAGCGTCAGTTGCCCACCGCTGCTCTCAACGTTACGCTGGTGTTGCTTGAGTGCAAGATTGAGGTAAACAAGCATGACGACACCGATTTCAACAGCGACACCTGACAATGCAATGAAACCAACACCAACCGCAATGGATAAATTGTAACCAAGTATATACAGAAGCCAGAAACCGCCAGTCAGGGCCAATGGCAATGTACCCATGATAATCATAACTTCAGTCAGGTTGCGAAAGTTCAGGTACAACAACAGAATAATGATCACGAGCGTTACCGGTACTACCGTCGATAGACGTTGCAGAGCACGCACCAGAAATTCATATTGACCAGACCAGCTGAGCGAATAGCCCGGGGGAAGATCGATCTTGTCTGCTACCACTTGCTGTGCTTCCAGAACATAGGAACCCAGATCGCGCCCCTCGATATCAACATAAATCCAGCCATTGAGGCGTGCGTCTTCTGTTTTAATAAGCCCCGGCCCATCATCAATTCGAATTTCCGCAACTTCGGCAAGCGGGATATGTGCGCCCGCTGGTGTGACCACAGGCAGATTACGCAGCTTTTCCAGTGAATCACGTACATCATGGGGGTATCGTATATTGATGGGATAGCGCTCAAGTCCCTCAACTGTCATACCAACGCGCATCCCGCCAAGCGCGGTGCGAACGATTTCCTGGATATCTGCAACATTCAGCGCAAAACGTGCCGCTGCCAGCCTGTCGATATCAACGGTAACATAACGACCGCCGGCAACACGCTCCGAGTAAACCGATACTGTGCCAGGGACATTGTTCAGCACTTTTTCGATTTGCTGGCCGATTACCTGTATTTTACCAAGATCAGGGCCGGCGACTTTGATACCAACCGGTGTTTTTATACCGGTCGCCAGCATATCAATGCGATTCTTTATCGGCATCACCCATGCATTGGTCAGACCGGGCACCTGTACCAGCTCATTCAGTTCATGCTTGAGTTTGTCTATGGTCATGCCTGCACGCCATTGCGCACGCGGCTTGAGCAGGATAGTTGTTTCTATCATGGTCAGCGGCGCGGGATCCGTCGCAGTCTCTGCACGCCCCACTTTGCCGAATACACGCCTTACTTCCGGCACAGTCAAGATCAATTTATCGGTCTGTTGTAAAAGCTGCTGGGCTTTGCCGATCGAAATTGCAGGAAAGGTGCTGGGCATATAGAGCAAATCGCCTTCATCCAGATCAGGCATGAATTCCGACCCCAGCTGAGACAGCGGCCAGGCAGCACCGATAACGATCAGAACCGTAATGGCAATGACGACAAGTGGCGCTTTCAGTACTATGTTGATAAACGGACGATAACCGGCAATTAAAACACGGTTGATGGGGTTCCTGTTTTCCGGTGTGATATGCCCGCGAATAAAGTAGCCCATCAACACCGGAACCAGTGTGATCGATAGTCCGGCAGCAGCGGCCATGGCGAATGTCTTGGTATAAGCCAACGGCGAAAACATGCGCCCTTCCTGCGCCTCAAGCGTAAACACAGGCAGAAAGCTCAGGGTAATGATAAGCAGGGAGAAAAACAGCGGAGGACCAACTTCGTTCGCAGCCTGGCGCATGATCTGCCATCGGTTCTCATCCGTGACTTCAGTCTGTTCCATATGCTTGTGCACATTTTCGATCATCACAATAGCAGCATCGACCATTGCACCGATCGCAATAGCAATACCACCGAGCGACATGATATTGGCGTTGATACCCATACGCTCCATGATAATAAATGCTACGAGTATGCCTACCGGCAAGGAAATGATTATGACCAGTGATGAGCGCAAGTGAAAAAGAAAGGCGGCACACACCAGAGCAACGACAATAAACTCCTCCACCAGTTTGCCATTGAGATTATTCACGGCGCGTTCGATCAATGCCGAACGATCATAGGTCTCAATGATTTCGACACCTTCAGGCAAACTCCCCGAAAGCTCACCCAGCTTTTTCTTCACACCGTTGATTGTCTTTAATGCGTTTTCACCGAAACGCATGACTATAATGCCGCCAACTACCTCACCCTCTCCATCCAGCTCGGCAATACCACGTCGCATCTGCGGTCCCACGCGGACATGTGCTACTTCGGTTAATAATATGGGCGTTCCCTGCGCATTGACACCGAGAGGTATGTTGCGCAAATCATCCAGGCTATCGATATAGCCTGTCGCGCGAACCATGTATTCGGCTTCCGCGAGCTCGATCACAGATCCACCTGTCTCCTGGTTTCCACGCTGGATAGCCGATTTCACGCTTGCCAGTGTTAACCCGAAAGCACGCAGCTTGTCAGGATCGATAACTACCTGGTACTGCCTGACCATTCCACCGACGGTAGCTACCTCTGATACTCCAGGAACTGTCTGTAGTTCGTATTTCAAGAACCAGTCCTGGATACTGCGTAACTGGGCAAGGTCATGACCACCTGTACGGTCTACCAGCGCATACTCATAGACCCAACCGACACCGGTAGCATCCGGACCAAGCTCCGGTCTCGCCTCCTGTGGCAGCCTGCTCGAAACCTGGCTCAGGTATTCAAGTACACGCGAACGCGCCCAGTACAAATCAGTTCCATCTTCAAAAATGACATAAACATAGGAATCGCCAAAGAATGAATAGCCGCGCACATTCGTCGCTTTGGGTACAGATAACATGGCTGTGGTCAACGGGTATGTCACCTGATCTTCTACCACCTGTGGAGCCTGACCGGGATAGCTTGTCTTGATGATCACCTGGACATCGGACAGATCGGGTATGGCATCCAGTGGTGTATTTTTTATCGCGTACAGACCAATGCCAACAAGTATGACGGTCAGCATCAATACCATGAAACGGTTGCTGATTGACCAGTCGATGATTCTGGGTATCACGGCGTCATCTCCGTAGCGGCGGCAGGCGAACGCTTGTCAGTACTTTCCATTCGCATAATGCTCGCTCGCATACTTGCTTCGGAGTCGATAAGGAACTGCCCCGACACGACAATACGCTCCCCCTCGTCAATACCTCGTATAATCTCGACATAGTCGCCACTCTCGATCCCTGCGACAACATCGCGGGCTTCAAAATAGCCATCGCCCACATCAACAATAACGCGTTCGTCTTGACCCGTACGAATCAGCCCTTCCAGCGGAATAACAATAATATTCTCTTTGGGTCCACCAAATATCCTGACATTGGCATACATGTTCGGCTTGAGTCCTTCATCGGGATTGTCGAAACGCAGGCGCACTTTCAGTGTTCGTGTTTTCGGATCGAGACTCGGATATATATATTCTACCTTTCCGTTCCAGACCTGCCCCGGCAGATAAGAAAGCTTCACTTCTGCAGCCTGGCCTTTTTTGATCCATGCAGCCTGTCTTTCAAAAACCTCGGCAAGCAACCAGACGGTAGACAGGTCACCGAGACTCATGATGTTCAGCGCCGGCTTGACAAACATGCCTTCGCGGACCATCAATGATGAAACCACGCCATCCTGCGGCGCATATACTGAAATCCTTTGCTTTGTCTTCCTTGTATCCTCTATATACTTGATCTGGTCGTCCGAAATACCCAACGCTGCCAGCCTCTCCCTGGATGCACGAATCAGGCTTTTATTGCCTGATGTAATAGCTGTCACGTATTCCCTTTGTGCATTAACCAGCTCGGGTGAATACAGATCAAACAAGCGGTCGCCCTTTTTTACTCGCTCGCCTTCCGACTCTACTGCCAGATTTTCAATCCAGCCTTCCGTACGCAAATGTATATGACTGACTTTCGACTCGTCATAGTCCACATAACCAACGGTATCGATACCACGCCATAACCGTGTTCTTTCCGCCTCCTGAGTCCGTACCCCTAGGTTTTGCACAACTGCCGCATCGATCGAAACCATGTTCGACCCGGCATCATCTGCATACACTGGTACAAGATCCATACCCATTGGTGACTTGCCCGGTTTGTCACGTCGATAGTTGGGGTCCATCGGCGCGACCCAGTAAAGAATATCTTTTTCATCTACTGCCATTGCTGGCCCTGTTGCAGCAGGCAGCAGAAAAATAATCATGATAGTGATTGCTATGTATTTCATTGTTGATCTCCGGCGATGTATAACAGACGTGCCTGTGCACGCATACGATCGACCTCGACTTTCAAACTTTCAAGGCGTACATCCAGTTCGGTAATTCGTGCACGCATTAATGTGGTAAATTCGGTCACCCCGCTCTGGTATGCATTCAGCGACGCTTCCGCATTTTCAACTGCTGAACTCACCAGTTTGTTCCGGTAAATGTATTCACGCTCCCCCAGCCGCCGGTAAATAGCACGGTCCTTTTCCAGCATTCGTTTCAATACACGGAGCCTGTCATCGCGTGAGTAACGCGCTGCATTCAAATTTTCTTCACGCGCTGTAACATTCTTGTCCTGCCTGTTTTCAGTAAACAGCGGGATATCAACAGTCACCATCGCGGCCATCATGTCAGACCGGTCACTACCATCAACATTTTCTCCAAAACGTTTTCGATACTCGACAAATGCCCCCACACCCGGCTTGTAATCCTGACGAGCGACATCGATCATCGTGCGACTTGCTTCGATTCTGGCTGTTTCCGCCATCACGGAAGGATGTTGCGTAAGCAGCTGGTTAATGTCGATATCTTCAGCCGGCATAGCGGGAAGTGTTGGCATATGACTGTCAATATTCTGCCAGGCAAGCTCACCAATCCATTGCGCCAGATAAGCCCGGTATTCATCTTCTTTGCTTTTTATTTTTGTCAGGCGATCTTCGAGACGTGAGAGCTCCAGGTCAGCACGAATAACATCCTGCTGATTGGCACGACCAGACGCGTACTGGTCTTCCGTTATCTTGACCAGCTTGGAAAACAGCTGATGCGCGTCGTTGACTATCATTGCAGCTTTTACCTCGTAATACAGGTTCAGATATGTGTCGCGCACATTCATCAGCAACTTCAGACTTTCATCTTTTGCCTGAGCCAGCGCAGCCTGTGACAACCACTGTGATTGCTGCTGTTTCAATTCTGTCGAATCACCACGCGGAAACTCCTGTTGTATACCTACTCGCAACTGCGTGGAGGGGTCTTCAGTCGTGCTGAATGTATCTAACGGCACATTGAACATACCCAATCTCAACTTTGGATCGGGCAAGGTGCTGTTTGCTGTTGACTCCGCACTGTATGCACGAGATGACGCCTTGTGTCTCATGATGAGCGGATCGGTGTCCAGTGCGAGTTTTTCAGCCTCCTGCAAGCTCAACGAGAAAGCTGCGCCCGGCAATATCGTAATGAAAAACGTTAAAACAGCACTGTGTAAATATTTTTCAGGTAATGCGCAAGGATTACGCATGGCGAACCTCCAAACCAGTAATTGCATTGCCACGCATCAACAACGGGTATAACCCCGGCACGCGCGTGGGCCAGATCAGATCTTCAGACTCGCTGGAGGTCGAACAGGGGGGGAATACTCTGTTAAAACGAGGGAGCTGTTAATACAGGCCTGAAACCTAGTCCCGTTTATTGCAGGGACAGTAATTGCCGGTTGCATGAAGAGTGAGACACCGGGACCCAGACTGCAATTACCGTTACAGCTCATGCTACTATCACAGCAGCAGCAATTCTGTTTCTCATTCGCATCCACATCAGCAATGTCAGACATGCCGTGCATCGCATGCATATCATGGTCAGCCATTTCAATGGATGACTGATCGTGCATCTGACAGTTAACCTGCTCAAGGGCCATGACATTACGTATTGGCAACATCGCCATCAGGGCAATGAGCATCCAGTTAAGTATGTGGCGTGTTCTTTTATTCACAATCAGATAATAGTACCCGCGATATGCTTGATCAAGCACGATCTCACATACATGTATGACACATTGATACATTTAAGGGCATAAATCGCCGCACAAGTTCCATCCTGGTGCGCATTGATTAACTTCAGTAACGGTTCCAAATAGAACACCATCAGGTAATCACGTAACGAATTCAATAAGTTAAGAGTTAAATATCATATATTGAAAAACTGGCACGCGTCTTGATAGATAAATATCGAAACGGTAATAACAGACTGGAGACTCCACATGAACACAAGCTACAACTACTCCGATTTTATTGGCTTGTCACTTGATTCAAACGACGACTATGAACCGTATGGCTATGACATGGAAGCACTTCAGACAATCGAGCATGCACAGTCATCTAAATCTGACAAGTCGATAGAGTCTGTCATATTCGCGCGCGATATGCATAAAGGCTTTTACGACTAGAAATTCTTCTGGATATCAGTTTTTACATAGGCCGGCAAACGGTCGGGAGCCCGGTTTCCTCCTCCGGGCTCCCATTATAATTCCACATGCACATGAACTAACCAGCGGTGCATAGTAAATGCATTCACAACCAGTACCAGGATACAGCCGGCTGGTCCATCAATACATAACAAAAGAAAAACAAACACATAACAAAAACGGCAGCCATAAAGACTGCCGTTATCAATGTATCATTGTGATCGAATTACTGCTTGCGCCTGGCGACTCCCGCGAGCCCTAAAAAGCCGGAAGCAAATAACCATGCAGCAGCAGGAACAGGTACGGCATTTACCACTATATTATCGAATTGGTGAAAGGGCGTTTCCTGCATCCAGGTCACACTGGCTAAATTATTGAAGCCATTAAATACAAAAGTCTCCGCGCCGAATGCATCCCCATCAAGCTGAAAGGTTTGTGTCACAACACCACCGCCCGTGAACAGGCCTTCAAATGTGACCGATAACACACTGGGGTAAGTGACATTACCATTTAATTCTGCAAGATCAATTGAAAACAGATTAAACGCAGCACCATCTTGTCTGGATACGCTTGTTACGCCGTTCACTGCCCTGTTATACAGCGCTGTGCTGCCTGAGAAATTCGGGTTATCTGTACCATACACAGCGAAGGCATTATTATCGCCACCCTGCTCTACGCCAGGGTCTTGAATAATATAACCGGCTTCAATATAGGGTGAGTCAATGTTATTTACACCGCCGTCATCATGTTTCAGCGTTTCGAAATCGATCACAGCAGCGCCGGCAGGCAAAGCGGCAGCGACCAGCGAGCAAACCACGATGCCTTGAAAATAATTTAGAGTCATAACGTTATTCCCTTCCAGAGACCACATGACCTTATACAGTTATACATATGATTATAGGTGAAAAATGCAACTTTTATACCATTTGCAATAATTAGATTATTTTCAACTAGTTACAATTAAGTTGGCTTTCCGCTTTTACAAAAGTGTAAACAATTCCAGACAATAAGTCACTAAATAATCCAATTTATCGCATTTTACTGTCGTTATTTTTTACACTATAAGGATATATTTGTTCGTTTTTTTATCTTTTCGGACAATAAACGTGCAAAAGCGGGCGATCAACTATGGCAGCACCAGCAATAATAAGGATCGAAGAATAT
>JASFVM010000184.1:0-5738 GCA_050049835.1 Gammaproteobacteria bacterium | reverse complement strand
CTGGAAGACGTGGTAGATGACTATGCTGGTAAGCTGAAAATAGCCAAACTGAATATTGATGAAAATCCGAACACGCCACCTAAATTCGGTATTCGTGGCATTCCAACATTGATCCTGTTCAAGGATGGTGATGTAGAAGCAACAAAAGTGGGAGCACTGTCCAAATCGCAGTTAACAGCATTTATTGACAGTAATCTGTAATAATTATTCAAGGTAACAAAGAATAACAATTAAATAGAAAACAGAACCGAAGCTCATCCGTACGCAGACCCTGCTGCATAATAACGACTGTTTCTTGTCGTATAAAATCCGAATTCGTACTTGATTACGCTGAAAAACTCATTAATCGTAAACATAAATATAAATACAAATCATATCCAGACCGCCTATGAACCTCACTGAACTGAAACTGAAGTCCGTCCCAGAACTTGTTGAAATCGCCGAATCGATGAAACTTGATAGTGTGGCGCGAGCGAAAAAGCAGGACATTATTTTTGCTATATTGAAGGCCCACGCAAAAAGCGGCGAGGACATATTCGGTGATGGCGTCCTCGAGATATTGCAGGACGGTTTCGGATTTTTGCGCGCAGCCGATAGCTCCTACCTTGCGGGCCCGGATGATATTTATGTTTCACCCAGCCAGATACGTCGCTTCAGCATGCGGACCGGCGATACCATTTCAGGCAAGATCAGGCCACCCAAGGACAGTGAGCGCTATTTTGCGATGCTCAAGGTCGACCAGATCAACTTCGATACTCCGGAGAATGCGCGCAACAAGGTCGCCTTTGAAAACCTGACACCGCTGCATCCGAATGAACGCATGGTTATGGAGCGCGGTAATGGCAGTACGGAAGACATCACTGCACGTATGATCGACCTGATCGCCCCGTTCGGCAAAGGCCAACGCGGCTTGATTGTATCTCCGCCCAAGGCCGGTAAAACAATGCTGATGAGCAACATTGCGCAATCGATTGCGGCTAACCATCCCGAATGCTACCTGATTGTTCTGTTGATTGATGAACGCCCGGAAGAAGTCACCGAAATGGAACGCAGTGTTCGTGGCGAAGTGGTGTCCAGCACCTTTGATGAACCCGCGAGCCGCCATGTGCAGGTTGCTGATATGGTAATCGAAAAAGCCAAGCGCCTTGCGGAGCATAAAAAAGACGTGGTAATCCTGCTGGATTCGATTACACGTCTTGCGCGCGCCTATAACACCGTGATTCCATCGTCCGGCAAGGTGCTTACCGGTGGCGTAGATGCGCATGCGTTGCACCGTCCCAAGCGTTTCTTCGGTGCGGCACGTAATATTGAAGAGGGTGGTAGTATTTCCATTCTGGCGACTGCCCTGGTTGATACCGGATCAAAAATGGATGAGGTTATCTACGAAGAGTTCAAGGGCACAGGTAATATGGAAATCCACCTTGATCGCCGTATTACCGAGAAGCGTATCTTCCCTGCGATCAATATTAACCGCTCGGGTACGCGTCGCGAAGAGTTACTGACCAATCCTGATGAGCTGCAAAAGATGTGGATCCTGCGCAAACTGCTGCAGCCCATGGATGAGGTCGGTGCGATTGAATTCCTGATGGACAAACTGGTAGCCACCAAGACCAACAGCGAGTTCTTTGACTCCATGAAAGGTTGATAGCGTCAAACGCCACAGAAGGTAAATTATTTTGCTGCAGAGACCCGAGGCGCAGATAACGATTGGCGTTCTCCGTATTATCCGTCATCGCGAATTACCATGCAAAATAAACATTCGGCATGAAATGTTGTTGTAACCGTTCATCGCCTGTGCATCTCGTTTTCTAGGCTGCGCATTCAGTAGCAATTCTGTTTAATTTAATAGCAAATAAGTGAATGTAACCGGCGACGATAATAAATTATTTTCTCTGCGCCACCGCATCTCCGCGGTAAATAAGACTTCTCTGTGTGCGTGGTATCTGATGAGGTCAGGCAGTTTTATTTCTCACGTGCTATTGCGCGGTAACCGATATCGGTTCTGTAGTAAACATTATCCCAGTTTATTTTCTTTACCACTTCATAGGCTTTTTGCTGGGCTTCGATGACCGAATCGCCCAGTGCGCAGACGCACAGAACACGACCACCATTGGTAACCACTTTGCCGTCTTTCTCGGCGGTGCCGGCATGGAAAACCTTTGTGGCGTCTGTTTCTGTATTCGCCAGGCCGGTGATGACATCGCCTTTTCTATAGTCATCCGGGTAGCCACCGGCGGCAAGTACTACACCTAATGAAGTGCGTGTATCCCAGTTGGCGAAAGCTTTATCAAGCTTTTTCTCCAGCGCCTGCTGGCATAGCTCAACAAGGTCTGAATTCAGTCTCATCATGATCGGCTGTGTTTCAGGGTCGCCGAAACGAACGTTGTATTCGAGTACTTTGGGTGTGCCGTCAGCGGCCACCATGATGCCGGCATAGAGGAAGCCGGTGTATTCATTACCTTCGGCTGCCATGCCATCGACGGTTGGCCTGATGACTTCATTCATAATGCGGTCATGTATCTCGGCAGTAACAACAGGCGCAGGGGAATAGGCGCCCATGCCGCCGGTATTCGGGCCCTGGTCACCATTATCGCGAGCCTTGTGGTCCTGCGAACTCGCCATGGGCAGTATATTCCTGCCATCGACCATGCAGATAAAGCTGGCTTCCTCGCCCGTCAGGTACTCCTCGACGACGACGCGGGCACCGGCGTCACCGAATTTGTTGCCGGATAACATATCCTTGATGGCGGCAATCGCCTCGTCTTCCGTCTGTGCCAGGATGACGCCTTTACCGGCTGCCAGGCCGTCTGCCTTGACCACAATGGGTGCGCCCTGTTGTTCTACATAAGCAATCGCTTCATCTTCGCTGGTGAAATTGCCATAAGCGGCAGTAGGAATGTTGTTGCGTGCGAGAAAATCCTTGGTGAAAGCTTTTGAGCCTTCCAGTTGGGCGGCATTTCTGGCCGGGCCGAAAATCTTTAATCCGGCGTTGTTGAAGGTATCGACAATACCCTTTACCAGCGGTGCCTCGGGGCCGACAATAGTCAGTTCTATATCATTGCTGCGTGCAAACTCGAGCAAGCCATCAATATCTTCGGCGGCTATGGCTACATTCTGCACCCTGTTTTCATGTGCGGTACCGGCATTACCCGGAGCTACATAGACTGTTTCGATTTTATTTGACTGAGCCACTTTCCATGCCAGTGCATGCTCACGACCACCACCGCCTACTATCAATACATTCATTGATTTTTATCCACTTCGTTTAAACGCAAAGCCGCAAAGACGCGAAGGTCGCAAAGAATGTTTTTTTTCAAACCAGTAAGCGCCCATCTATCATTACTGGAATGGGGTTTTGTACATCGAACACAGTCAATCAACCTTCGCGTTCTCTGCGTCTTCGCGCCTTTGCGTTGAAAAATATTTAATGCCTGAAATGACGCATGCCGGTGAACACCATTGCCATGCCGTGTTCATTCGCAGCGGCGATAACTTCATCATCACGCATCGAACCGCCGGGCTGGATCACAGCAGCTATACCGGCTTCGTTTGCAGCATCGATACCGTCACGGAACGGGAAAAAAGCGTCTGAGGCCATGACAGAGCCTTTGACTTCGAGGCCTGCATGTTCAGCCTTGATACCTGCAATGCGTGCGCTGTTTACCCTGCTCATCTGGCCGGCACCAACACCAATGGTCATGCTGTTTTTGCCGTAAACAATGGCGTTTGATTTGACGAATTTGGCAACACGCCAGCTAAACAGCAGGTCATCCATTTCATCATCAGTGGGCTCGCGATCAGTCACTAGCTTCAGCTCGTCATACAGGGCCAGATCGGCGTCCTGTACCAGCAAGCCGCCATTGACGCGTTTAAAGTCCAGTCGTGGTGCCGGTGAATTCCAGGAGCCGCATTCAAGCAAGCGGACGTTTTTCTTTTCAGCCACTGCATTAATCGCCTCCGGGCTTACTTTAGGCGCAATGATAACCTCGACAAACTGGCGCTCGACAATAGCTTTTGCCGTTGCGCCATCAAGTTCACGGTTGAAGGCGATGATACCACCAAACGCGGATTCCGGATCTGTGCTGTAGGCACGATCATAGGCTTCCAGCAGGGTGCCGTTGATGGCGACACCACATGGATTTGCATGCTTGACAATGACGCAGGCCGGAGCTTCAAACTGTTTGACGCATTCCAGTGCCGCATCGGTGTCACCAATATTATTATAGGAAAGCTCTTTACCCTGGATCTGCCTGGCGGTGGCAATACTGGCTTCTCGTGGCTTTTTCTCCTTGTAGAAGGCGGCGTTCTGGTGAGGGTTTTCACCATAACGCATTTCCTGCGTCTTGGAGAACTGCAGATTTATAGTGCGGGGCAGGTTATCCCTGGTGCCGTCAGTTTTGATGCGGCCAAGATAGTTGGCTATGGCACCATCATAACTGGAGGTGTGCTCAAAAGCCTTTACGGCAAGGTCAAAACGGGTCTCCCTGTTGACGCAACCATTGTTGGCATTGATTTCTTCCAGAACACGGCTGTAATCATCGGGGTCAACAACGATGCTTACATAGGCGTGGTTTTTGGCAGTTGCACGAACCATGGCAGGGCCGCCGATATCAATGTTTTCGACAGCATTTTCCAGGCTGCAGTTTTCGTCAGCGACAGTCGCTTCGAAGGGATAGAGGTTGACCACGACAAGATCGATAGGTGCGATAGCATTGTCTTTCATGATGCCGTCGTCAATACCTCTGCGCCCGAGAATGCCACCATGAATTTTTGGATGCAGTGTTTTTACGCGGCCATCCATGATTTCAGGAAAACCGGTATGTTTGGAAACCTCGGTGACGGGAATGAAGTTCTCGATCAGCAGCTTTGCCGTACCACCGGTCGAAAGGATATCAATGCCTTTTTCATGCAGGGCCTTGGCAAATTCTACAATGCCTGTTTTGTCAGAAACGCTGATTAGCGCACGCCGCACGGGTCTGTTTTGAGGATCGAGCATAATTTGTTTGCTGTTGTTGTTTTATTGAGAAATCGAAGCGGCGCATTATACCCGAAATGCCAAATCTAATGATAAAGCAATGGGCGACGAGTACCGGCCGGTGGCTTTTGATTTCAGGTAAAACAGTAAGTCATAGCGGCCATCCTGTGCGTTGCAGGTGCTGTGAACAGCGAAGCAGGGTGCCGGGATTATGCCTCTTTCGTTGCAGATTATGCCGTGTTATTTATGCAGGTTGTAGGTGCGTAATTTTTTGCGCAGAGTGCCACGGTTCAGGCCAAGGTACTCTGCGGCTTTGGACTGGTTACCCTTGGTATGCTCCAGGATGGCTTCAAGCAGGGGCTGCTCAACCTGCCTGAGTACCAGTTCATACATGTCATGTGGCTGGGTACCATCGAGTTCATACAGATACCGTCTGATGGAATGCTTGACGGCATTGTAGAGTTGCGTGATCCCCTGGTTATCATCCCTGTCGATGACCGTATTTCCAATAACGTCGATGTTTTCACTCATGCCGCCAATAATCCTCTTGATGGTTTGCTGAAGAATCGCAGAACAAGATCCAGCTGTTCCTGTGTTGATTCAACCTGAATTATCTGCTTTCTGAACAAGTCAGTATCAGGGTGATGCCTGCAATACCAGCCAATATGTTTGCGTGCGATACGTACACCCATATAGTTGCCATAAAAATCATACAGGTTTTGCAGGTGATTAATCAACACATTCTGTATTTCAGTCATTGCTG
>JASFVM010000013.1:0-19329 GCA_050049835.1 Gammaproteobacteria bacterium | reverse complement strand
TGCTGTCGAAATGATTCATGCCTACTCCCTGATTCATGATGATCTGCCGGCAATGGACGATGATGACCTGCGGCGCGGACAACCGACCTGTCACAAGGCATTTGATGAAGCCACGGCCATACTCGCCGGTGATGCATTACAGGCACATGCCTTCGGGATCCTCGCTGCCGATACCCTGCAGATTGAAGACAGGCGACGCCTGGATATGATTACATTGCTGGCCGCCGCCAGTGGCTTCGATGGCATGGCCGGTGGTCAGGCAATAGACCTTGCCGCTGTTGGCGATACGCTTTCGCTGCAGGAACTGGAAGCGATGCATCGCCTGAAGACCGGTGCGCTGATCCGTGCCAGCATACTCCTTGGTGCCATGTGCAGCCCGGCGGCTACCGATGAAGAACTCGCTGTGCTCGGGCGCTACGCGGATTGTATTGGCCTGTCATTCCAGATCCAGGACGATATACTGGACGTTATTGGCGATACTGAAATTCTGGGCAAGCCGAAAGGATCAGATGAGAAAATGCAGAAACCAACCTATCCTTCTATTCTGGGCCTCGACGCATCGAGACAGCTGGCCCTCGAACAACACGAACAGGCGCTTTCACAGCTAGAGACGCTGGGTGATCGTGCAGAAGCACTGCGCCAGCTGTCAGCCTACATCGTGGAACGGGATTTCTAGATGTCAGATACCTCCACATCACGCTGGCCCCTGCTTGAATCAATCGATTCACCTGTAGACTTGCGCCAGTTGCCACGTGCACGCTTGCCCGATCTGGCGCGTGAGATGCGCAGCTATTTGCTCGAAACCGTATCGATGACCGGCGGCCATCTGTCGGCAGGACTGGGCACTGTCGAACTTACCATTGCCCTGCATTATGTTTTCAACACACCGGCTGACAAGCTGGTGTGGGATGTCGGTCATCAGACCTATCCACACAAGATCCTCACCGAAAGACGTAACCGCATGCCGAGCCTGCGGCAGAAAGGCGGCCTTGCCGGCTTTCCCAAGCGCAGTGAAAGCGTCTATGACGCGTTCGGTACCGGACATTCGAGCACATCCATCAGCGCTGCCCTGGGTATGAGTATTGCCGCCAGGCAGACCGGGGAGAATCACAAATCCGTCGCCATCATTGGTGATGGCGCGATGACAGGCGGCATGGCATTCGAGGCGCTCAATCATGCCGGCGACAGTGACGCCGACCTCCTGGTCATTTTGAATGATAATGACATGTCGATATCACCGAACGTGGGTGGCCTGTCCAATCACCTGACCCGGCTGCTGTCTGGACAACTTTATTCAACAGTACGCGAAGGCGGCAAGAAAGTGCTGGAAAACATGCCCAGTGTCTGGGAGCTGGCGCGGCGTACGGAAGAACATGTCAAGGGCATGGTGGCACCGGGCACCCTGTTCGAAGAACTGGGCTTCAATTATTTTGGCCCCATCGACGGTCATGACCTGAATACACTGGTTCCCATATTGCAGAATCTTTATGAACAGAACGGGCCACGCTTCCTGCATATCGTGACGCGCAAAGGCAAAGGCTACTTTCCTGCTGAAGATGACCCCAGCCGCTATCACGGTGTCGGCAAATTCGATACTTCGACCGGTGAGTCGACGGCAGGCGAGGACAGCAGCCCGACATTCACCCAGGTATTCAGTGACTGGCTCTGCGACATGGCGGCTGAGGACAAGCGCCTGACCGGCATAACACCGGCCATGCGCGAAGGCTCCGGCCTGGTCAAGTTTTCCAGTGAATTTCCGGACAGGTATTTTGATGTCGGCATTGCCGAGCAGCATGCAGTCACCCTGGCTGCGGGTATGGCATGCGATGGTCTCAAACCGGTCGTCGCCATTTATTCAACGTTTCTGCAGCGCGCTTATGACCAGGTCATTCATGATGTCGCAATCCAGGGTCTTCCGGTACTGTTTGCGATTGATCGTGCCGGTATCATCGGTGCTGACGGGCCGACCCATACCGGCGCTTATGACCTTAGCTACCTGCGCTGTGTACCGAACATGGTCATCATGACACCGGCGGACGCCGATGAGGCGCGCTGCATGTTAACTACCGGCTTTTTGCATGATGGCCCGGCAGCCGTGCGTTACCCTCGCGGCAATACAAGCGGAAAGCCGCCACGCAAGGAGCTGATGGCCATCGATTTCGGCAAATCCGAGCTTTGCCGCAAAGGCAGCAAGGTCGCATTACTCGTATTTGGCACATTGCTGTCCACTGCGCGTGAGATCGCAGAGCAGATCGACGCAAGCCTGTATAACATGCGGTTTGTCAAACCACTGGACGAAGCAGCCATCAGTGACGCTGCCAGGGACCATGATCTGCTGGTCACCCTCGAGGAAAATGCGATCGCCGGTGGTGCCGGCAGCGCGGTCAATGAATGGCTTGCCGCCCATAGTGAACACACCAATATACTCAATCTGGGCTTTCCCGATACCTATGTTGGGCAGGGGACACAGGCTGAAATGCTGGCAGAATGGGGACTGGACGCCGATGGCATAGCAGAAAGCATCGCTAGACGGCTGGCGGAAATGAATCCATCAAATTGCCAATGATGCTCATTTTCGATAAAATCCTACTGTTTTACTCAAGTATTCTTCTGTTATAACTGGATAATCTTCGCATAATGGCTGCAAGTTACCTGCTGAAAGTGGTCACCGAATTCGCTTCGGCCCACACACTGCGAGATTATCCGGGCGCCTGCAGCCGCATGCACGGGCATAACTGGAAAGTGGAGCTTGAGGTCCTGGCAACGGCGCTTGACGAAATCGGCATGGGAGTCGATTTCAAGCAGATGAAGGCCGTAGCTAATGAAGTGGGTGACCGTCTGGACCATCGTTACCTGAATGATCTGGAACCGTTCACTGAGATCAATCCGACTGCGGAGAACATCGCTGCCTACATGTACCGTGAGATAGCAGCAAAATTAAACAGCGACACGGTCAGGGTCAAGTCACTGACCCTGTGGGAAACAGATCGAGCCTGTGTGCGCTACAGCGAAGAGAATGCATAACATGACTGACACAATTCACGCCAAACCAACCGCAGCATCCGACATGGTGGATGTACAAAGCAGTCATGATAACCGCGCCATCAATATAGACAAGGTCGGGATCAAGGATATTCGTCATCCGGTCCAGGTCAAGGACCGTTCCGGACACATCCAGCACGCCGTGGCCAATTTCAACATGTATGTGGACCTGCCGCATGAATTCAAGGGAACACATATGTCGCGCTTCGTGGAGATTCTCAACAGCCACGAGTGGGAAATCACCGTCGAGTCATTCAAGGTCATGTTAACGGAAATGACCAATCGCCTCGATGCGGAATGCGGCCATATCGAAATGACATTCCATTATTTCGTTAACAAGGCCGCACCTGCTTCAGGTGTTAAGAGCCTGCTGGATTATGAAGTCACCCTGATCGGTGAACGCAATCAACACACCAACACCATGTATGTCAAAGTCGTGGTGCCGGTAACCAGCCTGTGCCCGTGCTCGAAAAAAATCTCCGACCGTGGCGCGCACAATCAACGCTCACACGTCACGGTTACGATTAAAACACAGCAATTTGTCTGGATTGAAGAGATAATCGATGCCGTTGAATCACAGGCATCATGCGAACTTTACGGCCTGCTGAAAAGACCTGACGAGAAAGTCGTTACCGAACGCGCTTATGACAACCCGAAATTCGTTGAGGACATCGTGCGGGATATAGCCGCACAGCTGAACAAGGACGACCGCATACTGTCCTACACGGTTGAATCAGAGAACTTTGAGTCCATTCACAACCATTCCGCTTACGCCCTGATCCACAAAGACAAGGATTGATCAGAAAAAAGACTCCACGCGCCGGCTTCCAGCTGCCAGGTCTAAACCGGCATTGATCACGGAGCTGTGGCAGCTCTAAACTGTGTGACGGCCATACAGATTATGAATGCATCAGCATCCTTCCAGTTTGCGCCCCTTGTGTAGAGCAACAGTCACACGTTCGCCAATAATGCCGGGAATAACACAGGTGCAAACCGAAGTTTTTTACCTCGCCCCTCGCCCCTCGTACCTCGCACCTCGTCCCTGTCTTTTATTCCAAAGCCCTGGCCAACGCCGCTCTGAGTTGTGACGCTGTCACACTGGTCGCTTCCATGCCACGCGAGTCAAGCAAGGTAAAGTCCACATAACCCGGCATTTCCGTTAACAGCAACTCGAACTTCTGCGACTCTTTCGCCTCTTCCTGTTTGCCGGTCTTGCCCCTGAACAGGTTCATCAGCCAGCTGGACTCGGCAAGCTCATCCGTTTCCTCGCCACCGGTTTCGGTAACCCGGGCTTCAGCAGGCATGATGAAATTAATCCGCCCGTTCTTTTTGTCGAGCGTGATTTCTTCCATCTGCAACCGATCCAGCGCGCGAATCGCGCGATACCAGACAAAATCCATCGACCCTTTCATGGTAAGAACAGCGACCTTACTCTGGCCGACTCCAGTCACTGCTGCAGGATCAACATCATCGGCCTTGAACGTTTCTTCGTATGTCACGTACGACTGCATTGGTTTGTAATCCCTGAGCAGGGCTTCTGCCTGATTGTCACTCAAGCCGGCGAACAGCGTGAATCGTGAAAGGATTTCGCGCTCGAGTTCGATATCACTCTTTCTTGCGCGCCATTGCTTGGTACCCAGCTCATCACCGGTATCGTCGACAAAGACTTCGATACCGTAGTGCGCAACAAAGATATGCGTTTTGGTGCGGTCGGCAGCCGGCTCGACACGCATGCGGAATTTGTCTCTGAAATCAGGCTCGAGCTTACTGAACATCCTGACAAAGTAGTTTGCATCCTCACGCACCTGTAACTGCTTGGTCCAGTCGGTCTGCATAAAGCCGAGCATCGGCCGGTTTTGTGTCAGGCGGATGCCTTCATTCTCCCAAAACGACTCTATTTTCGGCCAGACCACATCAGGGGCAGCATCCACTTCGAGAAAATACATGCTGCCATCATGCTTCAACCGGATACCCTTGAACTCGGGAACAACTGCCTTGTTCAGCCGGTGCTTGGCCTGAAAGTCCTCGAGTGCAGCGACTGTCGGCTCCGGCACCTGCATTTCCGCTGTCGATTTTTCCAGCGTCAGATCCGGGGGTAATTCCAGGCTTTTATAATATTCCGCCCCCTGGTATTCAGGTCGTTCATTGCTAGAACCACATGCCGAAACTGACAGGATCAGGACAACGATCAGATTGATATTCAACAACCATCTATTCAAGATAATACTCCGGCATCGCGCATGGCATTGCGCAATGGTTCATGAAATTCTTCGCTCAACAGCGTTAATGGCAAACGTATGCCTTCGGGAATCAGGCCCATCTCGTACAATGCCCATTTAACGGGGATCGGGTTAGCCTCGAGAAAGAGATTGGTATGCAGACCTTCCAGTGGCCGATTAAGTTCCTCTGCCTTTTCACGATCACCGGCCAGCGCCGCTACACACATGGCGGCCATGGCGGCGGGTGCGATGTTGTTGGTTACAGAAATAACACCATGCCCACCCTGGAGCAGGAATTCCGTGCCGGTTGCATCATCGCCACTGAACAGGCCGAAGTCTGCCGGCACACGTGCCAGGATGTCCTGCAATCGCTGCATGCTGCCTGTCGCTTCCTTGATACCAACAATATTCGGTATTTCTGCAAGGCGGGCAACGGTGTCAGGCTGCATATCACAGGCGGTACGGCCGGGCACGTTATACAGAATCTGTGGTATATCGACTGTTTCAGCGATCAGTTTATGGTGCAAATACAGGCCATTCTGTGTCGGCTTATTATAATAGGGCGTAACCAGCAGGCAGGCATCAACCCCACCCTGCTGCGCACAGCGAGTCAACTCGACGGCTTCTGTTGTTGAATTTGACCCGGTACCGCCGATGATGACTATGCGACCTGCTGCCATTTCAACCGTTCGGCGCATGACCTCGCAATGTTCATCCATATCCAGCGTGGCAGACTCACCGGTAGTACCCATGGATACAATGGCGGAAGTGCCGTTTTCTATATGCATTTCGACCAGTTTTGACAGGCTGTCAAAATCGACCGATCCATCGGCGAACATTGGCGTAACCAATGCCACCATACTACCTCGAAACATGAATTCCCCCCAGGGGATAATGGCTGGACAAACAAGGCGCACAGTTAAGCAATTTTTTTCTGTGATTTCAACGAGGAATGCGTTTCCAGTGTCTATACTCCTGACAATACATGACAATTATTCGCTGGAATCATGCAAACTCATATGTCTTCCCAGGAAAGAAGAAACCATCAACGCATACCGTTTCAGGCAGAGATCATCATGCAGCGCGGCAATGAGGAGTGGAGTTGCAACCTGCTCGATATTTCGCTCAAGGGCATGCTGGTTGAACCGCCGGACAATCTTGATATCGACACTGCCAGGCCCTGTGCGCTGGCACTGTTTCTTGGTGAAGAAGCCTCTATTCACGCCCGGGTCAAGATTGCCCACATCATGGACAACGGCAACTGGGGACTGCAATGGCTGCATATCGACGTTGACAGCCTCAAGCATTTGCGGCGCCTGCTGGAGCTGAACCTGAATGATCCGAGTCTGCTCGACAGGGAACTGGCCGAACTGGGCTAGTTCTATCCATAGTAGTACTACCGTAAATAATTCAAACCACAGAGAGCACAAAGGTTCACTGAGGTAGTAATCTCTGTGCCTCCCTGATCTGCAGAACCCGCCCGGCATATACATTACCAGCCAGCCCCATCGTCAAAAACCGCCTCGCCCATTAAAACTTTAAAAAGCTCTGTGTACCCCTGTGACCTCCGTGGTTCAACACTCCATCCGGGCAGCTCACCTGTTAATCAGGACTACATTTAATTGCCATCATTGTTTACACTCAACAACCCGAAGAAATTGAAACAGAATCAAACATGTCAGAACAACTGGTAATAACCGCGCTCGGCGATGACCGCCCCGGTATTGTCGATGGTTTGAGCGACGCCCTGTTCAAACACGAGCTCAATATCGAAGACAGCCGCATGAGTGTCCTTGGCGGTGAATTCGCTGTTCTTTTGCTGGTCAGCGGTTCACAACAATCGATTGACGACTTCGTAGCTGATACGGCCAGCCTTGAACAATCACTCAATATGAAAATACTGGTGAAGGCAACCAGCAGCGGAGCAGGCGCACAGGCCGTAATCCCTTATACCGTAGATGTCGTAGCGATCGACCACCCCGGTATCGTGCACAAGATTGCAAGCTTCTTTTCCAGCCGGCAGATCAATATTGTTGACCTGAATACCGAACGCTATGCTGCAGCCCATACAGCGACACCAATGTTTGCAGTTGAAATGACCATCGGTGTTCCTGCAGATACCTCGATAAAATCACTGCGCCATGAATTTATCGATATGTGCGACGATCTCAATCTGGATGCATCAATGACAGCGAAAAACTAGAGGAAGAATTAACAAATGGCAGCCATCGGAAGAAAAGTCAAAAATTTCAAATTACCCGCGACAGGCGACCGGGAAATAAGCCTGAACGATTTCAAGGGCAAGAATATTGTGCTTTATTTTTACCCCAAGGACAGCACCCCGGGCTGCACTAAGGAAGGACAGGACTTTCGTGATGCCAAAGGCAAGTTCACGCGGCAGAATACAGTGATACTGGGTGTTTCGCGCGACAGCCTGAAATCACATGAGAATTTCAAGGCCAAACAGAAACTCAACTTTGACCTGCTTGCTGACGTCGACGAGAAACTGTGCAATCAATTCGATGTCATCAAGATGAAGAACATGTACGGCAAGCAGGTTCGTGGAATCGAGCGCAGTACTTTTCTGATTGATGATAAAGGCGTGTTACGTCATGAATGGCGCAAGGTAAAAGTCAAAGGCCATGTTGATGAAGTGCTCGACGCCGCAAAATCTCTTAAATGAAATAGCCGGGATACATCCTGACAGTCGATATCACATTAGCTCAAACTCAGACAATAATTATTTGTCAGCGCCATCGGGATGATATAGAAAAGATTCTGGTCACTTATTCCCGCAGAGGTGACATGTGTTTTTTGCAATGACAGTCTCGATTGCCCCCATCTTCCTTGCTTGTTCCGCGCCTCTGCGAGAAAAAACGATATCAAACCTTAGATGCAGACCACTACCATTTAAATAACATGCCGCGCAGATTGGCAACTAGTCAAACAGCAGCGTGATATTTGCGTCTTTCAGATAATCACATTCATTACCCAGGTCCGCCTGCGTTAACGGGTGCTGATCAAGCCAGCCGTAGGGAAAATGCAGCTCGACATAATTGTTATCAGCCTTGATGACCACATCTGGCACCTGTTCATCGGTACGTCCACGATGAAACAGAACAGCCAGGCGCAGCAGGACACAGAGCCGGATTCCGGCCAACCTGGCCGGCTCGGTAAAATCGTCAAACGGATTTATCCGGAAGCGCTGGCGATGATTTAATACCAGGATTGCGAGCAAGCTCTGTTCCGGTCTTGAAAATCCGGGCAGGTCCGCATGGGTCAAAATGTAAGCGCCGCGCTTATGATATGCACCATGGGAAATCTGCAGGCCGATCTCATGTAATTGTGCAGCCCAGACCAGTATATCCCCGTGTTCGCCTTTCAGGTTCCAGTCCTCTTTCACCTGGTTGAACAGATTGATTACCGTCGAGGTAACATTGCGTGCATGTTCTATATCCAGATTCCATCGCTGCATGGCCGACTGAACCGTAGCCTCGCGAACATCCTGGTGCTGGAGCCGGCCAACCAGGTCATATAGCAGACCTTCCCGTAACGCCTGGTTGGATACGCGCATGTGGGAAATACCCAGGGTTTCGAATACTGCCGTAAGGATGGCAACACCGCCTGGTAATACCGGCCCGCGGTCCGGTTTCAGTCCCTCGAGATTCAGCTTTTCGACACTGCCTTGTTTGACCATTTTATTTTGCAGACGATACAGTGCATCCAGGGTAATGCCACTTTCGCACCAGCCTTCGGCATGTGTGATGTTGCGAATTGATTTGATTGTCCCGGAACAGCCGACCGCCTCTTCCCAGTTGCCTGCACGCATATAACGGGCTACCGGATAGAACACCAGTTCGGAGTCAATGATAGCTTTCGTCATCCTTTTTTGCGAAACAACACCATCAGCAAAATACTTCATGCTGGCGCTGACGCACCCCGTGTAAAGGCTTTCGCGCCGTTCCGACTCCTTGCCTTCTCCGATAATCAGCTCGGTGCTGCCACCACCAATATCAACAACAAGGCGTTTACCGGTGCGCGCAGCCCTGCCGTGCGCCACACCAAGATAGATCAATCGTGCTTCTTCACGTCCGGAAATAACTTCGATTGGATGGCCAAGATTTTCCTCTGCCTCGCGCAGAAATTTTTCTGCATTCTTTGCGACACGCAAGGTATTGGTGCCGACTACACGGACATCACCTTTAGGCAAGGCACGTATTCTCTGGCCAAACTTCTCCAGGCAATCGAATGCCCTTTGCATCGATTCCTTGCTGAGCCTGCCGTTTTCCTTGAGCCCGCCACCCAGGCGCACGGTTTCACGTAACTTGTCGATGACCGAAAGCGTACCCGCCTCATCGAGCCTGGCAACAATCATATGAAAACTGTTAGATCCCAGATCGATAGCCGCTACAAGACGTGAATTGTCGTTAGTGTTATCACTATTATTCATTTTTATGACTGAAATATTACGAACTTCAGCGGCCATCCAGGCTTTATATATCGTGAGCGCAAGCTTAGGCCAATTGACATGTATTGCCAACAAGGCAACGACTGAATCCAGCGTTTTTATGCTATTGTTTTAAGTTCAAGCATTATCAGTGAGTCTGGCAATTATGTCGCAATACAAATATGAAATGCTGCTTGCAGCCCAGATCCTGCTTTCAGTCATTTCACCTCTGTTTTCAGGTACAGTTGCGGCCAGCATCATTGTTGATATTGCCATAACTGCTGTATTCGCTACCGCGATTTATGTCATATCAAGTACCAGAAAACATTTTATGATTGGTCTTGTTCTGATGCTGCCGTCGGTTGTATTACTGTGGAGCGCGGAGTTGCTTGGCCTTCAGTTGCTCGAGCTCATTGCCTTGACCGGTACGGCAATGTTCCTGTGTTACATAGCCTGGCTTATCCTGTCTGATATTCTTCATGCCAGGCTGGTCACTTTTGACATTATTGCCGGCGGCATATCGGTATACCTTTTGTTTGGCAATGTATGCGGTGTGATTTACGCCATAATAGCGCGTCTTGACCCTGGCGCATTTAATATACCTGAAGCAACAGCCGGCTTTATCGCTGAAAATATAAGTGATGTCGGCAGTGCCATGTATTTCAGTTTCGTCACGCTGACAACACTGGGATACGGCGATATTACACCCATCAACGCGTTTGCCCGGGCACTGGCCTATCTCGAGGCAGCAACCGGCCAGATCTATCTGACCGTCCTGATCGCCAGCCTAGTAGGCATGCACATTACACGCCGCAGCAATAAACGCGGGCATGGTAATGAGTGATTAAAATACGCCCAATCTGACCTATATCAAGTAAACAGAAGAAATACTGTATTAGCATCACACGATGGATATTCTCACTCTTATCGTTGGCGGCATCCTTGGCGTTTTCATCCTGTACGTCATAATGCGCATGTCTTATGTCATCATGCGTAATGTCATTGTCGGCATGGAATTTCGTAAAAACCTGGCGCGGCAGGTTAATGCCCTGCGTTTAAACAAGATGCTCGCCGCTCTTGGTATTGACGTTAACGGTTACCTGCACAAGGAACGTATTATCGATATCGAGGAACAGATCGAAAAGTGCTCCAGCTGTCAGAATACCGAAACCTGTGATGACCAGCTCGCCAGCGGAACAATCAAAGTCGACAATATTGATTACTGCAATAACGAAGAAGCCCTGCAACATATCGTCGCCAGTAAAGCCGCACAGGAATCCTGATCTGACCTGCAACCCTGTTTCGACTCGCTATACTCCTGGTAGAGTGAGCGAAATACCATATGCTGAAAACAATATCACGGATAATTCTGTCAGTCATGGGCTGGCAACTCGATTCCCGACTGCCTCCAGAAAAGAAATTCGTTATTATCGGCGCATTTCATACCAGTAACTGGGATTTCCCCATCGGCATCCTGGGGATGTGGGCACTGGGTCTCAAGGCCAGCTGGGTCGGCAAACACACCCTGTTCCGCGGGCCATTGGGCCCGGTTTTCAGGTTCATGGGCGGCATCCCGGTCGATCGTACTGTGCATACTGGTTTTATTCAGCGCATTGCAGGTCTGTACAAAACACGTGATGAGATGGCGCTGACCATCGCAGCGGAAGGCACACGCTCAAGAACAGAACACTGGAAAACCGGTTTTTATTTCATCGCGGTCGAAGCCGGCGTGCCAATTGCGCTGGGCTATATCGATTACGGCAGTAAACGACTCGGCGTTGGTGCAACATTGTACCCGAGCGGCGACATCAAGCATGATTTTGCGACAATAAAGGCTTTCTATCAGGACAAGACGGGCCTGAGACCTGAAAACCAGGGCCCTGTAAAGCTGCCGCCCAAATACGATAGCGACGATGGCTAAGGTACTGGCCGGGTATAGATGTGATGCGCCCGGCTTGATGCGTTCTGCAATCAGTGTAGCCCGCACTTTTCCATGAGCATCGATTTCCATACTTTCCTGCTTTAATCCGAATACGGATAATTGCACATACCTTCAGCCAGCGACTGCCCTGCTGTCTTTAAGCAACGAGCTTGCTGCGACCCATTACCACTATTATCAAACGAATCAATAAAATACCCGATCCAGTCAGGCCATATGTTAATCTACATGAGAATTATTTGCATTTGCGTTTAGTAAATGTATAATGCCCCCAAATTCAGTTTTTCTAATATTTGGAGCCCGAAATGACACCGATCAAATCACTTACAGTAGCCGTCGCTACGGCAATCACTCTTGGTTCTGCCTCTGCCCTGGCAGTCACTGATGAAGAATTCAGGGCCCTGCAGGAGCAATTAAACCAGCTGGCAGATGCAGTCGAAAACTCGTCCGCTGCTGATCACAACAAAGTCCATATCGGCGGTTATGGCGAGCTGCACTATAATGACTGGGAAAAACCCGACGGTGATGAATTCAAAATGCTCGATTTTCACCGTTTTGTATTGTTCTTCGGTTATGACTTCACTGACAGCATCCGCTTCCACTCCGAACTCGAAATAGAACACGCCTTTGTTGAGGATAATAATGATGGCTCCGGCGAAACAGCTGCCGGCGCTGTTGAGCTTGAACAGGCCTACGTTGAATTTGACCTGACCGATAACATGGAAGCCAGGGGCGGACTGTTCCTGGTACCGGTCGGTATCCTGAACGAAACTCACGAACCGCCAACCTTTTATGGTGTCGAGCGCAATCCCGTCGAGACCAATATAATCCCCAGCACCTGGTGGGAAGGTGGTGCCGCTTTGACCGGTCGTATCGGCGGCTCCGGGCTGAGTTATGATCTGGCCGTGACTTCAGGTCTTGATGGCGGCACCAGCATTCGTGGCGGGCGGCAGAAAGTGGCCAAGGCAACCGCCAATGATCTCGCCTACACCGGCCGTCTGAAATACACCGGTCTCCCGGGTCTGGAACTGGCAGGAACCGTCAACTACCAGTCAGACATGAGCCAGAGCGCAGATCCCGAAGTGAACGATGGCATGTTACTGTCTACCCATGTCATATATAACATTAGCCAGTTCCAGCTGCGTGCGCTGTATGCCAGCTGGGATATCGATGTAACCGCGAATGCATCTGCTGATGATCAGGCCAGGGACAGGCAGGATGGCTATTATGTTGAAGGCTCCTGGAAATTTTTGCGTGGTGCAGGCTTGTTTGTACGCTATAACGTCTGGGACAACGGTGGTGTCGGCGATACCGAGAAAACGCAGACGGATATCGGCATCAATTACTGGCCAGACGAGGATGTTGTGGTCAAGTTCGATATTCAGCAGCAGGATCACGGCGCTGTTAATACCGCCAGTGAACAGGATGGCTTCAACATCGGTATCGGCTATCAGTTCTAGTTGCACAACACATGACTTCTGAAAGTGTATTAAAGTTGCAGAGAGGCCCGCAGAATCTCTGCGGGCCTCTCTTTTTTCATCACCTGATAGAATACGTGACCATGAAATATTTCATTCATCTGCTGATACTGACATTGATTTCAGCCAATGCTGTCGCCGGTGGTGTTTACCAGGAACCGGACGCATTCATTGCCGAGGTGTTTGCTGACAAACCGCCAAAACGTGATGTCATCTGGCCGGACAATGCGCTAAGGGCACAGATGAAAGAAATACTGGGTCATGATTACAAAGGCTTGCGTATAAGTTACTGGAAGCAGGGTCAACGAACGGCGTGGATTCTCGACGAAATCGGCAAGGACAAACCGATCACCACCGGCTTTGTTATTAACCAGGGCCGTATTGAACGGGTACGGGTTTTGATATTCCGGGAAAGCCGCGGCTGGGAAGTACGCCATGCATTTTTTACCGATCAGTTCGATCAGGCAACATTAAACAAGAACAAGGAACTGGACCGCCGCATCGATAATATATCCGGTGCGACTTTATCTGTCCGTGCAGTCACCAGGCTTTCGCGCATTGCCCTGTTACTTGACCAGGCTGTAAACAGCCAAAAGGGAAGTTAGTGACAGGGCGAAAACCCAGGCGCTTCACCGCGTTCCTCTGGCATCGCCGCATCGGGCTTACTGCCATCATCCTGGTGGTCGTACTCGCGGTCACCGGCATCATGCTTAATCATACCGAAGTATTCAAACTGGATGAAACGTATGTCGAGTCTTCAACCCTGCTGGGCTGGTATGGCCTTGAGCCTGAAGGCGAAGCTGTCAGCTATGATGTTGGCGAACATATTATAACTGTGCTTGATCACATGGTGTTTTTCAATACTTACCCGGTTACCAGAACCGAACAGGCCTTCCATGGCGCTGTAAGAGCAGAGCAGTTAATAGTGCTGGCTTTCGATACCGAGCTGATATTGCTTACACCAGAAGGTGATTTTGTTGAACGCATGCCAACAGGACACAGCTTTCCTCAAATTCAGCGCATTGGTATCAAATACAAACGCCCGGTCATAGAAACCAGTGATCTCTTGTATTACATGGCTGACGAACATATTCTGGATTGGGACGTCATCATTAACGAGGATATTGTCTGGGCTGACAAAACCACGCTGAGTGATACCAGAATGGCTGTATTACTCGAGTCATTCCGCGGCCGTGGCCTGACCCTGGAGCGTGTGATACTTGATTTGCACAGCGGCAGGATTTTTGGCAGCTATGGCATTTACGTCATGGATGCCGCTGCTGCCGCCCTCCTCTGGCTGTCTTGTAGCGGACTCTGGGTATGGTGGCGGCGCCGGGTCAAACAGAAGCACAAGCGCCATTATCAAAAGCACCACCGCAAATAGCAGCGGCGAGGGACGAGGGACAAGTGGCTGGAATACTTGCTAACCTGCCACTCGCTGCTTGCCACTCCCGACTGTCTGGCCTTTGGGCCACGCCTTGATCACCGCCTGCACCAGCGTTGCCAGCGGGATTGCAAAAAATACGCCCCAGACACCCCATAAACCGCCAAATACCAGCACGGCGGTAATGATCGCCACAGGGTGCATGTTGACAACTTCAGAGAACAGCAACGGCACCAGCACATTGGCATCCAGTGCCTGTACTACAAGGTAAGCAATCATTACATAAAGGAAACTGTCACCCGGACCCCATTGGAACCAGGCAATCAGTGCTACCGGAATGGTAACGGCAATGGCGCCAACATAGGGAATGATTACCGACAGCCCGATAAAGATGCTCAGGGTAGCGGTGTAATTCAGTCCCATCAATGCCAGGGGAATATAGGCCGCCACGCCGACAATCAAAATCTCAAGCAGTTTACCCCGTATGTAGTTACCCATTTTGACATCAACATCTTTCCACACTTCATGTGCCAGACCATGCTCTTCGGGCAGAAAACGTGTGAACCAGTCAATAATTTGCTCCTTGTCCTTGAGCAGAAAGAACACCAGCAGCGGAATAACAATCAGATACACTATAGTTGTAAACAGATTGCCCGCTGATGCCAGTGAATATGACACTGCTTTCTGCCCGAACTCAACCAGTTCATTGTTGATGCCGTTGAGGACCTCATTGACCTGCAACTCGGAAATCAGTGGATACCTCTCCGGCAGCGCAATAATAAGTTGCTGAAGCTTTTCGAAAATACGGGGAAAATCGCGTACAAACTGGGTGATTTGCCGGGTCACCAATGGCACCAGCCCCAACATGAAAATCAGCAACGTGGCGACAAACACGAAAACAGTAAAGATCACCGAGACCAGCCGCGGCACACCAATATCGGTAATCCTTCTCACAATGCCTTCGAGTGCATAGGCAATAACCACGCTGGCGAGAATGGGCGCAAGGATGTCTCCCCAGTAAAGCACGATGACCGAACCAAACACGATCATCAATACAAGGATGACCGCCTGGGGGTTGGAAAAATTACGCTGGTACCAGTTTTTAATAAACTCGATCATTCAAATTCCTTGAGCAATTTTCTGTAGGTATCTTCGAATAGTTTCTCGATCTCGTTGATCACTTCCTCTGCATCACGGCCTTTGATCATATGTTCGGTCATCAGATTCGAGGCGACAGCAAATACTTCCATGCTGTCGATCATCGGGTAGGTTTTCTTCAGGCGTTTGATCGCACCGACCACACTTTCGCTTTCCGGCCTGGGAACATCAACCGGCTCACTTATTTCCTGCTGCACCAGCCCGCCTTGCGACTGCAGGAACTCGGCATAGTCAAACAGGCTTTGCTGACGTTCATTATCCAGTGTATTAAACAGGTCGGCCAGCGCTTTTGCATCACGCTTCATTTAACAACCTCAAAAAGTGGAGACTATTCTTCTTTACAAAATTCTTGTGCGAATGATAGCAGCTGAACGAGATTTGAATTTATAACGCTGGCGCACAAAAGAAAACGGCCTTTCCAGCGAGGGTTTCAATTCGACTGCGGTAAGCGTACCCAGCTTTAATTCCTTGATTATTGTCGCACGTGAAACGATTGATATGCCCATACCCGCCTCGACTGCGCCCTTGATTGCTTCCGGGCTGCTCAGCTCGAAACATACATTCAGTGATTCGCCATTACCATGCTTCTCAACATAATTTGTAATCACTTCCTGGGTACCCGACCCATGCTCGCGACTGATAAACGGATAGGCAATAAAGTCTTCAACACGTAATCTCTTCTGCGTAGCGAGAACATGACCGTTGGGCATGATCACGACCAGATGATCCATCTTGCATTCCTCAACAATCAGGTTCTTGTTATTGACCGAGCCCTCGACAATGCCGAGGTCGATATCATTGTTTTCGACCATGTTGACGATATCTTCGGTATTGGATTCACGAAGATTGATAATCACGTCGGGATACTTGACCTTGAACTCGCCGATCAGCAGGGGCAGCATATACTCTGCAATCGTAGTGCTTGCACCCAGTGTGACAGAACCACTGACATCACCCGTCATCTCGGTAATGCTGTGCGTCATCTCCTCGTAGAGCTTCAGTATCCTGTCAGAATAGGAATATACCTGCTTGCCCACGTCGGTCAGGGTCACCTTGTTATGGGTGCGATCAAAAAGACGGGTGTTGAACTGCTCTTCGAGCTGGCGAATCTGGAATGTCACGGCCGGCTGCGTCATATGTAACTCTTCAGCGGCTTTGGTAAAATTAAGCAGCCGCGCTACAGTATGAAATATTTTGAGTCGTCTGTCCGCCATATAAACAGTTCTGAAAAGCTTTATTTTTTGCCTGAAAGGGCTATGGTAACACTCATACAGCAAAAAAGGAGCTTAGAAGCATGCCAATCATTATTAACAAACCGCAGCCGGCGTCAACAAGGCGAAATCGAGTGTCGGTTTCGTTGAAACAGTTGATAATAGCCACAACCAGTATGGCTATTCTACTAGGCAGCAGCGGAGCTCCGGCGGAGAAAATCTACAAATGGACTGACGCCGAAGGCAATGTGCATTATGGCAGCGAAAAGCCGGCTGACGCTCCAGCCGAAAAAATGAAGGTAGATACCGGTCTTACCGGCGCGAATACCGGTGCCGAAGCACTCGACAAGCTGAAACAGCAGGCCGATGACGAAGCCCAGAGAATCAAGGAAGAAGGTATTCCTGAACAACCGCCGGTTCCAGCATTGCCGATGAAGGAAGTCAAACGCCGCTGTGCCGCTGCCAGAAAGAACCTGGCAACCATTCAGTCGCGTGGCCAACTGCGTGAACGCGATGAGCAGGGCAATACCCGTTTTGTCGGCGAGGAAGAAAGACAACGTCGTATCAAGCAAGCGAAAACCCAGATCAGGGAATACTGTTACTAGAGGTACACCGGTATGCCAGTACTGCAAATCACAACCAATCTGAATATTGATGATGCCACGTCACTGGCAAAACAGGCATCAGGTCTGGTTGCCGATATGCTCGGCAAACCGGAAAGTTATGTCATGGTCAGCATCAACGGCGATGCCGACCTGGTGTTTGCCGGGACCGATGACCCCTGTGCTCACCTGGTATTGAAAAGCCTCGGGCTGCCCGAATCGGAAACAAAGAACTATTCAGCGCGGCTGTGCGCGTTCATTGAACAACAGCTCGGCGTCTCACCGCCGCGAACCTATATCGAGTTCCGCAGCCCGGAAAGGCATATGTTCGGCTGGAATAACAGTACCTTTTAGTTGTATATATTCACCACAGAGGCACAGAGAACACAGGGGATTTTAATTTTGCAGTGGCGACTTTAGCCGCAAACAGCGGTTAAGCCAGATTCAGACAATTCGCGGTTGAAGCCGCCCCCACCAATCAAATGAATACACTGCGTTCTTTGCGCCTTCGCGTTGACACAAGTCTTTTCAACTACAATGTTTTTCTCCGTGTCCTCTGTGCCTCTGTGGTAAATCTTATATATTATTTTCTTCGCATATTTTGCGTCATTCGCGGACTGTACTCCAGAGCGCCGCCCTCGTAAAATGGCGCCCAATTTATTGATAGACCCACAGGGATCCCATGTACCTTTCAAAATTTCCGCTGAATACGCTCAAGGAGACGCCCGCCGACGCTGAAATTATCAGCCACCGCCTGATGCTCAGGGCAGGCCTGATTCGGCGCCTGGCTTCCGGTCTGTATACCTGGCTGCCCCTCGGTCTGCGCGTACTGCAAAAAGTCGAAAACATTATCCGCTCCGAAATGAATAACAGCGGCGCGATCGAGGTACTGATGCCATCCATCCAGCCTGCAGAACTGTGGCAGGAGTCCGGCCGCTGGGATCAGTACGGTCCCGAGCTGTTACGCGTGCATGATCGTCATCAACGTGAATTCTGTTATGGCCCGACACATGAGGAGATCATCACCGATCTGGCGCGCAAGGAACTGACCAGTTACAAACAATTGCCGGTCAATTTCTACCAGATACAAACCAAGTTCCGTGACGAAGTGCGTCCGCGCTTCGGTGTCATGCGCGCGCGTGAATTCATTATGAAAGACGCCTATTCCTTTCATCTCGACCAGGAATCCCTGCAGCAAACCTATGAACTCATGTACCAGACGTACTCCAGAATTTTCACCCGTCTCGGTCTGAAGTTCAGGGCAGTGATGGCAGATAGCGGCGCTATCGGCGGCAGCAGCTCGCATGAGTTTCATGTGCTGGCGGAATCCGGTGAAGACGCTATTGCTTTCTCCAGTGACAGCGACTACGCAGCCAACATCGAAAAAGCCGAGGCGCTGGCTGCGGGGACGAGTCGCCCGTCACCGACAGAAGACATGGTGGCAGTTGATACACCGGGCAAGCACAGTATTGAGGAAGTCTCTGCCTACCTCGAAACCGGTCCATCCCAATGCGTCAAAACCCTGCTGGTCAACGGTGCTGAAGAAGGCAGCGTCGTTGCCCTTGTTTTACGTGGTGATCATGAACTCAATGAAATCAAGGCATCACACCTGGAGCCCGTTGCAGAACCACTCAGCTTTGCCAGTGATGAGCAAATTAAAAAGGTGGCCGGCTGTGCGCCAGGGTCGCTGGGCCCGGTCGGCCTTGAAATCCCGATCATCGCAGATCATGCTGCATTACAGCTTGCTGACTTTGTCTGCGGTGCCAATATCGATGGCAAACACCTGACCGGCGTTAACTGGGAGCGGGACTGGCCGGTGCCCCAGGCTGCCGATATTCGCAATGTAGTC